>CAMBHS010000052.1 GCA_945867235.1 Akkermansia muciniphila | reverse complement strand
CCGGAAACCGTTCGGAGCCAGTGGTGCAGAATGTTCCACGTTTTCATAGAGATACATTGTATTTTCCTGAGTCGGTAAATCCCATCAGGGGGGTCACGATGTACCGGGGCTGTTCCGAGAACCAAGAAAGCCCTGTCCAGTTAATTCTTGGACACTACACTAGGTATTGGTTAAGGTAATCTGGGGGAGATCCCAAATCTCCACTTTGCGGTCGTTACGCTTGACGGTTTCGGTTGGGGGCTTGCCTTTGGTCAGTGCCAAAGTCTCCTGGTAAATGTCGTAGCGCGCCTGTTTTAGAACGGCGATCACTGGCCAGCCCATCTCCACCACCGCCTTTAAAAACGATCCATTGGTATACCATGCGTCCACCACCACTAGGTCAAAAAATCGTGGCCCGTACTTTTCACGCATTCGATCCAGCAGTCGCAAGGCCGTCATGCACTCTTCTTCTCCTTGGCGCCGCCGTGATGACAGCGGCACGTGGCTTTTCCGCACCTGCCGACGCGCTCCACGACCGAGGCACGGAGAAGGTCGGCGGGAACATCAATCTGCTGGAGCAGAAAGCCTTTGCGACGCCGTAGCGCCAGAGTGGATTTGTGACCGTGATCGAATATCCTAGCCATTAGTATGGTCAAGATAGGAAATCAGACGCAAAAGTCAACAAATAAGAAAGTCCTCAGCAAATGCGAAAATGCTCAACCCCTTGCAAACAGGGGGATAGCAATTTTCAAATGGAAGTTGCGGAATCGCTGCAGGGGGTTCCAAGACACGATAAAGCGTGGACACCCAACGGGGATGATATCCTTGCACGGATCAATGTTCCACGAGGGTGCTACCGCTTGATCACTCGGTAGCGTGCTCTTCGATGACACGACTCCACAGGATGGGGTCAGCCATTCCCTCCCTCGCCACCGCAGTATCATAAAGACCGTAGTGGTCAGCCCCTCATGGCTCTCGATCCCTGTGTAGCGGAGCGAGGCATCCTCATAACGCCGGAATGCGAAAACGGTCTGGTTCATATGCTCGGTGTTGAACACCTTGTGCCGCACAAGCAGGTGGAAATCCTTGACCGTCAGACCGGTCACGGTCTGAAACAAGTCGGGTTCAATCTTGGTAATGACATCCTGGAGCGTGTTCTCCCGGAAGTCGGTCAGATACGAGTTAAGAATGGGGACATTCTTAAAGAGCTTTGACATAGCATTATCATTATTTTGTCGTGTGCCTGTTTCGTCCTCTCAAATGACCAAGAAAAAGTGTTCCACCATTTCCTGGGAAGGGTTAGGGTGCTCGTGATAGTAGGAAATGTTCGCATGAATCCAAAACCGCTTTCTCCCAAGCCGCTGACCACTTCGGCGGGCAATCTCGTCTCGGATAACCAAAATTCTCTCTCGGCGGGTGCCCGCGGCCCGTTGCTGATGCAGGATTACCAACTTATCGAAAAGTTGGCCCACCAAAACCGTGAGCGCATTCCGGAACGCACCGTCCATGCCAAGGGCTCGGCGGCGTTTGGCACTCTGACCATCACGCACGACCTCACCGCGTTTACCAAGGCCTCCCTTTTCAACACGATCGGCAAACAGACGGAATGCTTCCTCCGATTCTCCACCGTCGCGGGCGAACGGGGCGCTGCGGATGCGGAGCGGGATGTCCGAGGGTTCGCTCTGAAATTTTATACCGATGAAGGCAACTGGGATTTGGTTGGCAACAACACGCCGGTGTTTTTCGTCCGGGACCCGCTGAAATTCCCCGATTTTATCCATACCCAAAAACGCCACCCGCGCACGAATCTGCGGAGCAACACGGCGATGTGGGATTTTTGGTCGCTCAGCCCGGAAAGCCTTCACCAGGTGACGATCCTGATGTCGGACCGCGGGTTGCCTATTGGCTACCGGCATGTCAACGGTTACGGGAGCCATACCTACAGCTTGCTCAACGCGGCTGGCGAGCGGTTCTGGGTCAAATTCCATTTCAAAACGCAGCAGGGGATTAAATTTTGGACGAATGCGGAGGCCGAAAAAATCGTCGCCACGGACCGCGAGAGTTCGCAGCGGGATTTGTTCGAAGCGATCGAGCGCGGGGAGTTCCCCAAGTGGAACGTGAAAGTGCAGATCATGCCGGAGGTGGAAGCCGAGACGTATCGGATCAACCCGTTCGACTTGACCAAGGTCTGGCCGCACCAAGATTATCCGCTTCACGATTTGGGAGTTCTCGAACTCAACCGCAATCCAGAAAACTATTTTGCGGAGGTCGAACAATCTTCGTTCAGCCCCTCGAACGTAGTGCCGGGAATTAGTTTTTCACCGGACAAAATGTTGCAGGCGCGGATTTTTTCCTACGCGGATTCTCACCGGTATCGCGTCGGGACGCATTACGAAATGCTGCCTGTGAATCGCCCCAAGGTGCCTGTGAACCATTACCACGCGGACGGCCCGATGCGTATGGATGTCCCGCCATCCACCGACGCCTATTACGAACCCAACAGCTTTGGCGGACCTGCGGAATCCAAACATCTCGCCGAACCTCCGCTGAAAATTTCGGGCGATGCCGACCGTTATAACCACCGTTTGGGCAATGACGATTACACCCAGCCCGGGAACCTGTTCCGCCTGATGACGCCAGAGGCTCAAGGGCGGTTGTTCGGCAATATCGCGGCCGCCATGTCAGGCGTGCCTGAAGTCATCGTCCAACGGCAACTTGTGCATTTTCACAAGGCGGATCCTGCCTACGCCGCCGGTGTCGCGAAAGCGTTGAACATCGCCAATAACGCCGCCAACGGTTGACCTCAAGGTCGCGCGTGCGATATGAGTGCACCAACGACAGATTCTGAGGAGCGCCGTTATGCGGAGCTCCAACTTCTCGCCTTGGATCATGCCCGCCATGGCGAGAGGGAATTACTCGAATTGATGCTGAAGGCGGGATTGCCGGTGAACCTTTCCGACCCTAAGGGCAATTCGCTCCTCATGCTGGCGAGTTACAACGGGCACTTGGATTGCACGCGGATGCTCCTTGAGAACGGAGCCGATCCTGACCGCCGAAATGATCGCGGCCAAACCCCGCTCGGGGGAGTCGCCTTCAAGGGGGAGCTGACGATCGTAAATCTCCTGCTCCACCACGGGGCCGATCTCGATGCGGACAACGGTGCCGGGATGACCCCGATCATGTTTGCCTCGTTGTTCGGGCGCATGAATGTCGTGGCCCAACTTCAGTCTGCCGGTGCCTCGCTCAAAACCCGCAACCGTTTCGGGGTCTCCGCCGCCCTGATGGTGCGAGTCGCCCGGGCGATCAAGGGAACTTGAACGCGAATCCGGCACAAAATTGATTTGATCTTAGTCGGGGACCGTCCGAAGATTTGGTTTCGCCATTGATAACTCTTGGGAAACATGACCCGACGGCTGATCACGACCTTACGCAAATGGAGAACCCGGCTAGTAGCGGGTGGGGTGTTGTTGTTGTCTTGTGAGACCGCCCGCCCGGCGAACAATAGTGTTGGGCTTGAGTTTTTCGAAAATAAAATCCGCCCCGTTTTCGTGGAGCATTGCTACTCCTGCCACAGTGCGGTGGCAAAGAAAATTCGAGGCGCACTCAAGCTGGATTCGCGAGAGGATTTTCTCAAAGGCGGCACGGATGGGATCATCGTGGTTGCGGGGCAACCGTCCAAGAGTCCGTTGATCCGAGCGGTGCGGTATGAGAATCCAGAGTTGCAGATGCCTCCGCATAAGGACGGGGGAAAAAAGCTGCCGGACATGGTGATTGCGGACTTGGTGCAATGGGTCTCCATGGGCGCACCTTATCCGGAGACTCCCCGGGCTCAGATAAAGACTCAGCCTAAGTCGTGGGCGTTCGCACCCATCAAAAACCCGCCCTCGCCCAAGGTGAAGAACCGGGCATGGCCGGAAAATTCCATCGATGCCTACATCCTCGCTAAGATCGAGGCGAAGGGGCACCAACCCTCGCTCCCCGCGGATCGGCGCACGTTGATCCGGCGGGTGACCTATGACCTGACGGGGTTGCCGCCCACACCTTCGGAGGTGGATCAATTCATTGCGGATATTGCACCCGACGCTTTTGCCCGGGTTGTGGATCGATTATTGGCCTCGCCCGCCTACGGGGAACGGTGGGGACGGCACTGGTTGGACGTGGTGCGGTATGCCGATACAGCGGGCGACACGGCAGATTACCCGGTGGGATTGGCGTGGAGGTATCGAAATTACGTCATTGATTCTTTGAACGCTGATAAACCTTACGATGAGTTTGTGAGGGAACAAATCGCGGGCGACATCATCGCCGGGAACGGACCACGACCGCTTTACGCGGAACGGATCACTGCCACAGGTTTCCTCGCGATTTCACGGCGGTTTGGTTTTGATTCAGAGAAGTATCATCACCTCACGCTTCAGGACACGCTCGACACGATGGGACAAACCGTGCTGGGAATCAGCCTAGGATGTGCCCGGTGCCACGATCACAAATTCGACGCGATTTCGATGCAGGATTACTACGCGCTCTATGGAATTTTTGAGAGCAGCCGCTACGCTTTTCCCGGGTCGGAACAGAAACCACAAATGCGTTCGATGGTGCCCCTGATTCCTCCGCAGGAATCGCAACGTGCTTGGCGTGCCCATGATCAGCGGGTCGGCGCACTCGCTGGGGAGGTTGCCCGACAAAAGGGCAAGGTGCCCACAGCGGTTTTCCGATCGTTGCATGATCCCGACGGAGATTTCGAAACTCAAAAAGATGCCGCAGGCGGAAGTTACGGAGTGATCGTTCCCCCGTGGCACTCGGAAGGAAATGTCAGCGTGGCACTCTCGGCGCAAAGTCCGTATAAAAATATTTATACGTCCGGAAAATACGGCGCGACCATCGCGGCAGGCACGAACCATTATCGGCTGAGTCTGGGTCTCCCTCCCCAACTTACATCCGAGAACGCCGCGCTCCTTTATCTCAATTTGGATTTCAGAACCGCAGCACCCGACCCTGCCGTGACAGGCAAACACCGGTTCTGGATTGGTCCGCGTGAGGGTTCGCCCGTCATCGAATTATTTCTCTCCTCCGAGGCACTTTACGTCCGCAGGGGGCCGGACCTCGAAAAACTCGCCGCGGTCGCATCTCGCCAATGGCACAATCTGCAACTCACCTTGGATCTGAAAAATCGGACCTACTCCGGCTCCCTGAGCCAACCCGAAAGCTCCCTCCCGATTTTGCAACAGGCATTCGCCAATCCCGGTGCGGCTGGAATGGACCGTGTGCAACTGGACGCAGAAATCCCCACCCGGGCGGCGGTGCCATTTCTTGAAATTGATCACTTCGCTTTACAACCCAATCCCATCGCCGCCACGACAACCCACGCTCCCCCTTTGAGTGACACGCTTGGAACCGTTGCCACCACCCCCGATACGACGAATCTCACGCAGACGCTTTCCGCCCTGTTGGTCAATGGTCCCTGTGGGATGACCTATGGCGTGGTCGAAGGAACGCCGCTGGATGCGCACACGCAATTACGAGGCGAACCCAGCCGCCCCGGCGCAGAAACTCCGCGAGGGTTTATCAAAGCACTCGGCGGTGGCGCATTACCCCCCGGCACCCAAGGAAGCGGGCGGTATGAGTTGGCGGCTTGGCTGACTCGCCCAGAGAACCCACTCACCGCACGCGTGATGGTCAATCGCCTCTGGCAGCATCACTTTGGACAAGGGTTGGTGGGGACGCCGAATGATTTTGGAGTTCGTGGAACATTGCCGACTCATCCGGAATTATTAGATCATCTGGCCACTCGGTTTCTCCAGAACGGGTGGTCCATCAAAACGATTCACCGACTCATTCTCCTCAGCGCGACCTATCAGCAAAGCAGTTCGCCGCAGGGACAAAAAACGGGAGCCTCGCCATTGGCCTCGTTCGAACGACGCCGATTGAGCGCGGAGGAATTGCGGGACACGATCCTCGCGGTGGGCCAAGAATTGGATCGGGCTCAAGGTCGCGATCACCCATTTCCTTCCCCGGTCACCGCGAGCTTTACGCAGCATTCCCCGTTTAGTGCCGTTTACGATCATCACCAACGCAGCGTTTACCTGATGACGCAACGCATCAAACGCCATCCCTTCCTCGCATTGTTCGACGGACCGGACCCCAACGCGACGACGCCCGATCGCCGCGCCACCACGGTGCCTACGCAAGCCCTGTTTTTCCTCAACTCACCTTTCGTCCATGAGATGGCGGGTAAATGTGCGGCACAGTTGATGACCGAGCACCGCGAAACCGATCCTCGAATCGACCACGCGTGGAGGCTTACCGTGGGTCGATCTCCCACCGCTCCTGAGCTGCTGGAAGCCCGGACCTTCCTTGCCCATTACACCAAGGAACTTTCCGACGCGGGCCAGGCTCAGGGTGAAACCATCGCCCTCTCGGCGTATGTGCGATCACTTTTTGGCAGCAACGAATTTCTTCATCTCGACTGAAAAAACGATCATGCAAACCCGTTCGCCATTTCATTTTCCTCGCCGAGGATTTCTCCGGTCGATGGTGGGGGGATCGATTCTTTGGCAGAGCCTGATCTCGGAATTGGTGGCGGAGTCTGCCACGCCGAAAGCGGACGCCGATCCGCTGGCCGCCAGACCGCCGCATTTTCCCGCAAAAGCCAAACGTGTGATTTTTCTCTTCATGAGCGGAGGGGTGTCGCATGTGGATTCGTGGGATCCGAAACCGAAGCTATTTGCCGACGCGGGGAAAACCACTTCGGTCAATGAATATCAAGGGCGCAAAGGAAACTATAATATGTTTCTGAAACGGCCCCAATGGGAGTTTGCGCGCCATGGGAAAAGTGGCACCGAGGTCAGCTCGCTATTTCCTCACCAAGCCGGTTGCGTGGATGATCTTTGTGTCATCCGATCGATGACCTCGGATCACACCAATCATTACGAGGCAACGCTCGGGATTCATACGGGTTCCTTCACCTTTGCCCGGCCGAGTATCGGGGCGTGGACCAGTTACGGCCTCGGCACCGTCAATCGCAACCTGCCTTCGTTCGTCGTGCTCGCTCCGCGTTCTCCCTACGCGGGGGGTCAGGTTTGGGGGAGCGATTTCCTCCCCGGTGCCCATCAAGGAACTCTTGTTGTTCCCGGAGCGGAACCCATCGCCAACGTCAAACGACGAACCCCGACGACCTCGCTGCAAGAAATGGAGCTGCGGTTGATGGAACAAATGAATCGGCGGCACCTATCGGCACGAGGATCGGATCCATCGCTCCAGGCACGCATCCAATCCTTTGAAACCGCTTTCGGAATGCAAATGGCGGTGCCGGAAGTGTTCGATCTTACAAAGGAAACCGACGCCACGTTGGAGATGTATGGACTGAAACGCGGTCAAACCACGGGCTTCGGCTGGCAATGCCTCATGGCACGACGATTGGCCGAACAAGGGGTGCGATTTGTCGAACTGATCGATACGGGATCGTCCGACAATTGGGATGCGCATGGCGATATGTTGACGCATACCCCGCTGGCCAAAAATGTGGATCAGCCCATCGCCGGTTTACTCCGCGATCTCAAACAGCGCGGCATGCTCGAAGACACGCTCGTGGTCTGGGCCACAGAATTTGGACGCACGCCCTTTGTTGAAAATAAAACGGCGGCAGGAAGAGAGCACCACCACTGGGTGTTCTCGACATGGCTCGCGGGGGCGGGAGTGAAAGCGGGAACGGTTTATGGGGAATCTGATGACTACGGCATCAACGTCGGCAAAGACCCGGTGCATGTGCATGATTTTCACGCGACAATTCTCCACCTTCTGGGCTTCGACCACGAACGCCTGACCTACCGGCACACAGGCCGTGACTATCGGTTGACGGATGTCGCGGGTAACGTGGTCAAAGGCATTCTCGCTTAGACCCGAAGTGAAAAATAGTTCCGCAGACTTCGCCGTAACACGACCTGAATCATGAAACGAATCCTCCTGACTCTCTCGGTTCTTCCCACCGTCTTGGTGCTGGCACTGTGGCCCGTGATGTCCGCCTCGGCACAATACCCGGGCTGGTCGCACACGGGCTCTATTTACATTCTCACCACCCCCGAGGGCGCAAATCTTCAGGCGACGGCGGAGGTCGAGGGATTTCCTTTGCTCGTGCGGTTGCACAAGGATTGGTTTGATTTCAGCCAAGCTAAAACTGGCGGCGAAGACATCCGTTTTTCCAGCAGCACCGGCACGCCGCTGGCCTACCAGATCGAGCAGTGGGATGTTGCCAAGGGAACGGCGAGCCTCTGGGTGCGCTTACCGCGGATCAATGGCAACGAGCGGCAGGAGCTTCGTGTGCATTGGGGGAAATCCGATGCGGCCAGCGAGTCGAGCGGGAGCGCGGTGTTCAATGACTCGAACGGCTATCTGAGTGTGTGGCACATGAACGGCCCGGTGAAGGATGAGGTGGGCACATTGGAAGCGAAGGACGTTGGCACGACGGCGACGGAGGGAATGATCGGCGAGGCGCGGCACCTCGCGGGGAATCAGGGGATTTTTGGCGGTGAAAAGATTCCGAGCTATCCGGTGGGTGCGAGTCCACACAGTTCGGAGATGTGGTTGCGTGCGGAGCAATCCAATGGGCGCGCACTCGCTTGGGGCAATGAACACGGGCAGGGAAAAGTGGTGATGCACTTTCAAAGCCCGCCGCATGTGAAGATGGAATGCTACTTCTCGGGTGCGGATGTCTCGACCGCCGGGCGCCTTGAAATGAACGAATGGATTCATGTCGTTCACACCTATCAGAAAGGGGACTCGCGGGTTTATGTGAATGGCGAGCTGAGCGGCGTTTCAACGACCCCAAACGCTCCGTTGGCCATCAAAAGCCCGGCGCGATTGTGGATTGGTGGATGGTATCACAACTACGATTTCATCGGAGACATCGACGAGGTGCGCCTCTCCAAAGTGGTGCGCTCCGCCCACTGGGTGAAGCTCCAGCATGAGAACCAGAAGCCGCACCAGACGCTGGTGGGGCCGGTGGTGCAGCCCGGCAATACGTTTTCAGTTTCGCAGTCGGAGGCCACCGTGCGGGAGGGCAAGAGCGCGACCTTTACCGCTCAAGCCGGCGGGGCGCAGAAAGTTTATTGGTCGCTCGTGCGCGACAACCGCGAGACGGTCGTGGCGGTGGACCAGTTGACGTTTCAGTTCGACGCAGGTCGCGTGATCGGTGATGACGTCGCGACGCTGCGATTGAAGGCGATTTACCCCACTGAGGTGAAGACTAAAGACATCGCCATCACGATCAAGGAGGACATCGCGGAGCCAGTTTTCACACTCAAAGCGCCGCGCACTTGGGACGGTCGCAAGACGATCGAAGTCGTGCCGCAGATCAGCAACCTGAAGGCGATGCAGGCGAATGGGGCGGGCGAGTTGAAAACCGAGTGGAGGGCGGGGCCGTTCGCGGTGATCAAGGAAATTGAGCCAAGAAAACTCATCCTCACACGCGCACAGAACAGCGGGAAGCTCATCGTCACGGCGACCCTCAGCAACGGCGGCCAAGCGGTCACGCAATCTGTGACCCTCGACGTGAACGAACCGAAACGCGACTCGTGGGTGACGCGCACGCCGGCGAAGGACGAGAAGCCGGAAGACGGCCAGTTTTACGCACGCGATGACAAGAACGAAGGAACGCTTTACTACAACGGGACGCTCGACCCATCCGCCGACGCCGTGTTCCTCCGGCTCTACGCCGACGACACGTTGATCAAGACCGAGCGAACCAAGCTCGGCAGGGACGGAGCCTACGGGTTCGCAGTGAAACTCAAGCCGGGGTTGATCAAATACAGAGTCGAGTTCGGAACGAAAGTGGGTGCCCAGGAGACCGTGCTGAATACGGTCGGCAACATTGTTTGCGGAGATGCCTTCATTATCGACGGCCAATCCAACGCGCTGGCGACGGACACCGGCGAGAAGTCCCCACCAGAGACTCACGAATGGATTCGAAGCTACGGACGGCCGTCGGGTGATCATAAAAAGTCGCCGGGAAACTTGTGGTGCAATCCGGTCTGGAAGGCGGAGAAAGGCGAGAAGGCGGAGCTTGGCTGGTGGGGCATGGAACTCGCGAAACGATTGGTCGAAAGCCAGAAGATGCCCCTCTTCATCATCAACGCCGCGGTCGGGGGCACACGGATCGACCAACACCAGCGAAGTGCCACCAATGCAACCGACCTCAGCACGATCTACGGGCGGATGCTCTGGCGCGTGCAGCAGGCAAAGCTGACCCACGGCATTCGCGGCATCCTGTGGCACCAAGGCGAGAGCGATCAGGGCACGGACGGGCCGACCGGCGGCTTTGGATGGGAGACATACCACCCGTTCTTCATCGAAATGTCCGGGGCGTGGAAGCAGAACTTCCCGAACGTGCAGAACTACTACGTTTATCAGATCTGGCCGAACTCGTGCAGCATGGGCGGACGCAACGGCTCGGGTGATAGGTTGCGCGAGAAGCAACGCACGCTGCCGGAGCTTTATTCCAACATGAGCATCATGTCCACACTTGGCATCCGGCCTCCCGGCGATTGCCATTTTCCGCTGGTCGGCTGGGCGGAATTGGCGCGCCTGATTCAACCTCTCATCGAGCGGGATCACTACGGCAAGATACCCACAACTTTTATCACTCCTCCGAATCTTCGGCACGCCTCTTATGCTGGCGGCGAACGCGACACGATTGCTCTGGAATTTGATCAGCCCGTGGTCTGGACCGAACCGCTGGCGGGGCAGTTCTATCTGGATGGGGAAAAAGGTCAGGTCGCCTCGGGCCGCGTCTCCGGCAATGTGCTCACGCTCACACTGAAGACCGCGTCCACGGCGCAAAAAATCACCTATCTCAAGGAGATCGCGTGGAAGCAGGACACGTTGCTCAACGGCGCGGACGGCCTCGCCGCGCTGACGTTTTGCGACGTGCCAATTCAGTCCAACAAACCGCCAAAAAGACCGTGACTACGGGTTGACGGATGTCTCGGGTGGCGTGAACAAAAGTAAATCCCCGTATAAGAGTATGGATCGGTTTTTTGCCGTGCACAAGTTTCCCCCTTATGATTAGCCTGTAGCGCGATACGCCGTCAACGACATGATGCTGCCTGAAAAACCCCAATCATTGCCCTCGAATAAAGCCGGGTGCCGCCTGCCTCTCATGAACCTCGCCCTGCGCCGCATCGAGGCCGACCTCGTGGACTGCACGGTCGCACGCCATCGGCCAGCTTTTCTACGGCACGCAGCTCCACGTCTACCTCTGGTTCCTCGCGAAAAAGAAACATGTTGGTTCATTCACGCGAGAGGGTCGGACCCACTCCAGATCAACACGCTGGTGGAGCTTGGTGGAGAGTTAGTTTTTTCTCCTAAACTGACCTGAGCCATGCCAAAGCGCAAACAACTCGTTAGTCAGACTCCTATCCAGAATGGTGGCGTGGTAGGTGTTCGAGAATTTGCGCCGCCCTATCGCGTCAACGGAACGCCCAGCGAGAACAAACTCCGTTTCATCGACCTCTTCTGCGGCATCGGAGGTTTCCGGATGGCCTTCGAGGGGGCAGGTGCGCAGTGCGTCTTCTCTAGCGACTGGGACAAGTTTAGCCGCCAGACCTACGCCGCCAATTTCGGTGAAACCCCGCACGGGGATATTCATTCGGTGGCTGTGGCCGACATCCCCAAGTTCGACATCCTGTGCGGCGGGTTTCCGTGCCAGCCGTTCAGTCTGGCGGGCGTCTCCAAGAAAAACAGCCTCGGCCGCAAGCACGGCTTCGAGGACGTGAAGCAGGGCAACCTTTTCTTCTCCATCGCCGGTATTCTCGATCACCACAATCCGCCTGCGTTCGTGCTGGAGAACGTGAAACACCTTGTTCGGCACGACCATGGCCGCACGTTCAAAATCATCCACGACACCCTTACCGAGGCACTCGGCTACCAAGTTTATTGGAAGATCATCAACGCGGACAGCGTCGTGCCGCAGAGACGACAGCGCATCTTCCTTGTCGGATTCAAGCCGGGGCGCGCATTCGAGTTTCCGGATTTTTCCACCGAAGGACCGAAACTCGCTAGCATCCTCGACCCCGACGTGGCGGACAAATACACGCTTACCGACCATCTCTGGAAGTACCTTCAGAACTACGCGAAGAAACATCAGGCGGCGGGCAACGGGTTTGGCTTCGGACTCGTTACAGGCAGCGACGTGGCTCGAACTCTTAGCGCCCGCTACCATAAGGACGGCTCAGAAATCCTCATCTCGCAAGGTCCGCTCAAGAATCCGCGCCGACTGACGCCTCGTGAGTGCGCGAAGTTGATGGGTTACCCAGATGATTTCAAAATCATCGTCTCGGACACTCAGGCGTATCGCCAATTTGGAAATTCAGTCGTTGTACCGGTCATAGAGCGAATCGCGAAGGCTGTCGTCACTACGTTACAGCGTCCCATAGGCTATCGCCCTGATCTTGTTTTATCTGCGAACGATAAGCTGAACGAAGAAGCTGCAAAGGGAGTCGCTGTCGCCGTGAGTTATCGCAAGACTCCTATCAAGAAGCGCAAACCGACAGGAAAGGCTTTATGAACCTCTCGGATGTTTTCACAGAAGTAGCGCACAAAAACCTTGTGGCAGTTGATTTACCTAACTCCGGTTCCCACCAACACGAACTGAACGGTGTGGCCGCGCTGAAAGGTCTTTTCGGAACGGATGCAGAAACGCGGGGGAGAATCAGTTGGCACTGTTTCACTGACGACCAAGAACCGACGCAGGAAGATAACGCTTTCAGCTTCTACGACGCGCGGGCGAAGACGGCGGATAAGACCGGACGCAGTGAGTGGAGATTTTACTATTATGGGAAATTTCTCTCGTGTGGCCGCGTTGGCGATTTGTTGGTCTTGGTGCGGTCAGCGGCAGATCGTTACTACGGCCTGATTTTCCAAAGTGGTTCAGCATGGCAACGCGCTGCCCAAGAGCTATTCGGATTGCGAGAATGTGGAGCCAGTTTTGACACCATCCCGCGCCGCACACTCGACAGTCAACGATTCGAGTTGTTGCGCCAGCAAATTCTAGCCGAGTTAGATTTGGGTTTGGATCTACCAGTTGCCGCCAGCGACGAGGAACTGATGCTGAAGCAGTTTGGTCGCACATTTCCAACAACACGCGAGATGGCTGCATTCGCTCGAACCCAAGTCGAGACTGACTTTCGCCGCACAGACGAAACACTCGGTCGCTGGCTAGAACGGGAGGAGCAGCTTTTCCGTGCGCTGGAAAATGTCATCATCCGCGAACGTCTAGTGAAGAATTTTGCGACGGTGGATGAGTTTATCCAGTATTCGCTTTCTGTTCAGAACCGGCGGAAGTCGCGGATGGGCTTTGCGCTACAGAATCACCTAGCAGAATTATTTACGCGGCTCGGTCTGCGATTCACGCCGCAAGCGCGGACGGAGGCGAGCAACAAGCCCGATTTCATTTTCCCCGGTGAGCTCGAGTATCACGACGCGACTTTCAACGCCACGCTTCTAGTCATGCTTGGAGTAAAGTCCACCTGCATAGACCGGTGGCGTCAGGTGCTGACGGAAGCGGACCGGATTACACAGAAGCATCTTTGCACGTTGGAGGCAGGTATTTCCACCAAACAAACCGACGAGATGCGGCGGCAACAACTCACGCTCGTCGTGCCCATGGGTCTGCACAGCACCTACACCACAAACCAACTTCAACAGATGCTATGCGTCGCCGAGTTTGTGAAGCTCGTTAGCGATAGACAGAGCAAAGAAGCCTAGAACACAGGCACCGCTGCCACACGCCTGACCTACCGCCACAAAGACCGTGACTACTGGTTGACGGATGTCTCGGGTGATCTGATCAAAAGCACTATCGTTTATGAGATTCTCTTGTGACACCGAGGCGTATTATATTAGCCTCTCGTATCGGTTCACTGCTACGCGAGTCAAAATGCGTCCATCGTTTGCCATCATTATCGGAGTCCTTCAGGTCGCCCTCAGCGTTGCTCAGGGTGCCGATGCCGCCGCCATTTGGTCGAGCCAGATCCAACCTCTTTTTGATGTTCACTGCGTCAAATGCCATGGACCTATCGAACAAAAAAGCGGGCTGGATCTCGATACTCCGGAGGCCGTGTTGAAGGGGGGCGACGAAGGGCTCGTCATCGTCCCGGGCAAACCTCTCGAAAGCCGACTCTACAAAAATCTCCTGGCGGATTCCGATCCGCACATGCCTCCAAAAAAACAACTGACCGATCCCCAGATCAAGTCCGTCAAAGATTGGATCGCCGCCATGGCCGAGGGTCCCGTCACGGAGTCCAAGCCCAGTGCCTCTCCCCGCCAGTTTGACTCGGTGCCTCAAGCGATCGATGTCCTGATTTCCGAAGGTTGGGAACGCCGCGGTGTCCAGCCATCCTCCGCCACGGACGATGCCACTTGGTGCCGCCGCGTGTATCTCGATCTCGCCGGACGGATTCCCACCCCTGCCGAGTTGGCAAAGTTTCTTGGCGACCCTGAGGGCACCCGACGTCAAACGCTCGTCGATCAAATCCTTGGCTCCGAGGATTACGTCGTGCGGATGCGCGAACTGTGGGACGTCATCCTCATGGGCCGCACCAAACGCGACGCCCACGAAGACCGACGGAAAAAAAATGGATGGTGGTCGTTTTTGGAAAACGCCTTCAGCACGAATCGACCTTGGAACGAAACCGTGCGCGACGTTCTCACCGCTCGCTCTAATTCCGATGAAGCCAAGGGCGCGTCCTGGTTCCTTTACGAGCGCCGCAACGATCATCAAATCATCGCCGAAGCCGTGGCGCCCGTGGTGTATGGCACCAAGATCGATTGCGCCCAGTGTCATGATCATCCACTGGCTCGCGAGATCAAACAGGCGCACTACTGGGGACTGGTGGCGGCGTTCAACCGAAGCAAAAATATAGAAGGGGGCTCCGCTGTTTCTGAATCGGCGATCGGAGGGTTCATCAATTTTACGAATCTCAAAAAAGAATCCCAACCCGCCGTCGTCCGACTGATGAACGGAAAATCTGTCGAAGAAACTCGCCCCGAGCCTGAGCAAAAGGAGGAGGATAAGGAGGATCGCTATATCGATCCCAAGGCGAAGAACCGTGTGCCCAAATTTTCCCGTCGCGCCGCGTTCGCCGATGCGGCCACCCTCGAAAATCCGCTCTTGGCACGCGCCTTTGTCAACCGCATGTGGGCCTCGCTGATCGGCAGGGGCATTGTCCATCCTGCGGACGAGATGAACGCCCGCAACGCACCCAGCCACCCTAAGTTACTCGATTGGTTGTCCAATGATTTCGCCACCCACCGCCATGATGTCCGACGCCTTGTGCGCGGCATCGTGCTGAGCCGTGTTTACGGATTGAGTTCCGGGAATGCCACACCCGAATCGTTCGCTGCATCGTTGGAACGGCCACTTTCCGGCGAACAAATTTCCCGTTCGTGGCGCATTGTCTCAGGGCTCCCCGCTGCTGACGACACGTTGCGCCGCGCCGTGGTGGGGGCTATCCCTGATCTTCTTCCCAAAGAATACAACGCAACATTTCAACAGGCGCAATTTCTCGCCAACTCGAGTGGTCTCGGGGACATTCTCAAACCCTCATCCTCCAATACCGTGACGCGTCTCGTCGCTTTGCACGAGGTATCCGCCCGGGTTCGCGATGCGTTTCTTACGGTGCACAGCCGCCCACCGGACGCGGAGGAACTGGGTCAGGGAGTCAACCTGCTCCGGGATCGACCGCAACAACCTGCCGAAGGGGTCCGCGATTTGCTTTGGGCCATGATGACCAGTGCTGAATTCCTGACGATGCCGTAACCATGAAACCTGACCCCTCCCAATCCCCCCCAGGGCAATGCCGCACTGAGGATCATGTGTTGCACCGGCGACTGTTCCTCAAAGGGCTGGCAGGCGGTGCCGCGGCGACGGTCGGCAGTTTCACAGGTCTGTTTCAAAACCCCGTATTTGCCGCCGAAACGAAGAAGGCTCAGAAGCACTGCATCCTCCTCTGGCTTTGTGGTGCTCCCAGCCAGTTCGAGACATGGGATCCCAAACCCGGCCGCCCGAGCAGCGGTCCTTTTGCCAGCATGCCCACAAAAATCCCTGGGCTTCATTTTTCGTCCCTCATGCCGCGCTGCGCGGGGATTGCTGACAAGTTGAACATCGTCCGCAGCATGAAGACGGCCCAGACCGAGCATTTACAGGCCATCTCTTTGCTCCAACGCGGCAACCCCGAACGCGCTGGTTTTACACGTCCCACCTTGGGCTGTTCAGTGTCCGACGCCCTCGGACAGTTGGATTCTCCCATGCCTAACTTTATTTTTCTGGATCCTATCCCAGGCGGCAATGAATTCGAGACCTTCAAAGCTGGGAA
>CAMBHS010000051.1 GCA_945867235.1 Akkermansia muciniphila | reverse complement strand
CATGGTCATTGTGGGCGGTTACGAGACGTTCGTGTCACGGTTGAATCTGAAGGGTCACCCAGACGAACCGGAATGGCTATCGCACGTCAACGCCGGCGTGCTCAAAGTCAAACTCGCCACGGCTCTCATTGGGATTTCTTCCATTCACCTTCTCAAGACGTTTATCGAAACGGAGAACAAAACCGACAAAATCATGATGTGGCAGGTCATCATTCACATGACCTTTGTCGTCTCCGCTGTCATGCTGGCTTGGGTGGATCGGTTGACCTTGCACCCGTTGAAGAAGCAGGCCAACCAGGATTGATAGCAGGCGTGGAAAACGAAAGGCAAAAACCGTTTCGTGTACAACCCTTCTTCCGTGCTTAAGGAAGAGCATCCCAGCTCAAACACGCCTGCATCCTTAATTCCTAATTGCTCCGTTACGATGCCATGCTAGGATGGGGGCAGATCACCTCTGTTAGCTTGAATTGTCTGCTTTGGGGTTTCATGTCATGAAAATCATCCAGATTATTTGTCAGATTCTGCGTGTCAAAAATGTTGCTGCGAAAACGGCGAGCTGCCAGGACGTTGTATTGATCCGGGTGCGCACGGAGGATGGGTTGGAGGGGGTTGGTGAGGCGGACGCTTCTCCCGAAGTGATCAAGGCGATTGTCGATGCTCCTTTCAGTCATAATATTGCCTGTGGATTGCGCGGGATTTTGCTGGGCGAAAACGCGTTGGAGACGGAACGGTTATGGCAAAAAATGCTGCGGCGCACCCAATATTTTGGTCGCACTTCGGTCACGATCGCTGCGATGAGCGCGGTGGATATGGCATTGTGGGATTTGAAAGGGAAGAAGTTTGGGGTTCCGGTTCATACGTTGCTCGGAGGCCAGTATCACCGTCGCATCCAAGCGTATGCCAGCGTCCTTTTTGGGCGAGATGGAGCTGAAACGTGCGACATCGGCCGCAAGTGGATCGAGCGTGGCTATCGAGCGGTGAAGTTCGGCTGGGAACCGATGGGACAGAGCGAAGCCCTCGATCTTGAACTGGTGCGCGGTGCTCGTGAAGGAATCGGAGAGAGCAACACTCTGTTGATCGATGCAGGTTGTGTCTGGGATGCGCGGACAGCGTTGCGCCGGGCGGAACAGTTCGCCGAGGTGCGTCCGGCTTGGCTTGAGGAGCCGCTCCGGCCCTGGGATATTGACGGGTATGTCTGGCTGCGGGATCGTTCGCCGATTCCCATCGCGGCGGGGGAGGCTGAGTGCGGTCGCGAATCGTTCCGGCCGTATATTGACCGGCACGCTTTCGATATTTACCAGGTGGATCCCTCGCGATGTGGTTTTACGGACGGTGCCTATATTCGTGCGCGTGTGGAGGAGATCAACGCCCGGCTTTGCAACCACTGTTACACGAGCCCGATCACCGTGGCGGCGTCGCTGCATTGGTTGAGCACCTGCCGAGATGCGTTTATTTTTGAGGACTGCGTGGATGACTCGCCGATGCGACACGATCTGACTCTGGAGAAATTCCAGGCGGGTCCGGACGGGTTTATCGAGGTGCCCGATCGTCCAGGGTTGGGACTCACCTTGAACGAGGAGTTCGTTCAGCAATATCTCGTCGCGGAGTCCGGTGCCTGATCGCTCGACTTGGCTTTATGAACGCATCGCCACCAGCCTCTGATGTTCCAACTCGGATCCGGTGGCGGATCGTTGGCTTGCTCATGGGTCTTTGCATGATCAGCCACATCAACCGGGCGAGCATGGCGGTGGCGGGGACGGATCGTATCATGGGTCAATACGGGATTGATCCGGTGAGGATGGGGGCGGTCTATTCGATCTTTTTGTTGGTCTATTCGATTTGCATGATTCCCGGGGGTCTATTGATCGACCGGGTTGGTGCGCGGATCGCTCTGATGGTGGTTGGATTTGGCTCCGCTATTTTCGGGGCACTGACCGGGTTGACAGGCTGGGTTTTCAGCGGCACGGCCTCGTTGCTGTTGGCGTTGACCTTGGTGCGGGGATCGATGGGTTTCGTATGTGCCCCCTTGCATCCGGCGGCCGCAAGGTCGATCGGGAATTGGTTTCCATTTGCCCAGCGCAGTTGGGCCAACGGGATTGTTACCGCTGCCGCGATCGCGGGGGTCGCGCTGAGTTATCCGGTATTCGGCGCCCTGATCCAGTGGGTCGATTGGCAGGCGGCATTTATGATCTGTGCGGGCATCACGGCACTCTGGACTTTTTTGTGGACCTGGAAGGCTACCGATCGGCCCGAGCAACATACGTCCGTCAATGCAGCCGAGGTAAAGTGGATTGGAACAAGCAACCCCTCTGGGGTGTCAGCGCCCGTGGTCCGCGGTGGAGAGTGGCGGGCCTTGTTGAAGAATCGCCATTTGCTCCTGATCACCCTCAGCTATGCAGGGGTGGGTTATTTTCAATATCTGTTCGTTTATTGGATGCTTTATTACTTCGATAAAATTCTGCATCTCGGGGAAACGGCCAGCAAATACTACGCTGGAATTCTCCAATTGGCACTCGCGCTTGGTATGCCGCTGGGCGGTTGGCTGTCCGGTAAACTGGCTCTTTCGCTGGGGGTGCGGCGCGGTCGTGCTTTCGTGTCCGGAGGCGGGATGGTGGTGAGTGCGGTGCTTCTCGGTCTCGGGGTGTGGTCGAATGAACCCGCGTGGATCGTGGCTTGGTTCGCCTTGGCACACGCCGCCATTGGTGCCAGCGAAGGGCCGATCTGGGCGACGGCTGTGGATATCGGTGGACGCAACGGGGGGACGGCTGCGGCGATCTGCAATACCGGCGGGAATGTCGGGGGACTCTTGGCACCCGTGATGACTCCGTGGATCAGCCTCCATTACGGCTGGCCTTGGGGGATCGGGGTTGGCGGGGTCGTCTGTTTTCTAGGGGCTCTTTGCTGGTGTTGGATTGATCCCGCACCGCCAAAAAACTCAACGCAGGAAAAGCCCGAGTAAATTTATGAATACAATCGATCTCAACGGGAAGAAGGCCATCATCACCGGTGGCGCACGAGGCATTGGGCTCGCCATAGCGCAACGATTATTAAGGTCCGGTGCAACATGCACCCTTTGGGATCGCGATGCTGAGGCACTTCACGCCGCCGCGCATACATTGAGTGATCTGGGGACGGTGCACACGATCCCCGTGGATATCACTCAGCCTGATTCGGTGAAGGCTGCCGCAGAAGCGACCTTCCTCGCCATGGGGCGGGTGGACATCCTCGTGAACAATGCCGGAATCGCAGGCGCCTCAAAAAAAACGTGGGAGTGCACCCCTGAAGAATGGCAACAGGTGCTGCAAGTGAATCTGTTTGGGGCGTTCCTGTGCTGCCGTGCGATCCTACCCAGTATGATCGAGCAGGCGTATGGTCGGATCGTCAACATCGCCTCCATCGCTGGCAAGGAGGGCAACCCAAACGCATCGCATTACAGTGCCTCCAAAGCCGGGGTGATCGCGCTGACGAAATCGATCGCCAAGGAAACTGCACGGTCGGGGGTCATCATCAATTGCATCACGCCAGCGGTGATCGCGACTGATATCCTGAAGCAAATGACGCAGGAGCATATTGATTACATGTTATCGAAAATCCCCATGAGCCGTTTCGGACTCAAGGAGGAAGCCGCTGCGATGGTTGCCTGGCTCTGCTCGTCGGAATGCTCGTTCAGCACCGGTGCGGTTTTTGATCTCTCCGGGGGACGGGCAACCTATTGAGACGCGGAGGATGATTCGGGCAAGGCGAGCAATTCTGGAGCTTGGATGGCACGGGTTGTCTGCTCGATCTGCTCCATCGATTCGATGTCCTTGTCAGCCGACACGCCGAGAGCCTTGAATTTGCGGGCCGTGATCAACACTCGGCTTTCCAATGAACCCGCAGCTTTATTGTAGGATTCAACTGCCCCATTGAGTTTGTTGCCGACCGCAGCAAAATGCTCGGCGAGCACCCTCAACCTGTCATACAACTCACGGCCTAGATCACCCATTGCCTTGGCGTTTTCGGCGATTCGTTCCTGACTCCAACCATAAGCGACTGCTTTCAGGAGTGCGATCAGGGTTGTGGGTGTGGCGAGAATGACATTCCTTGTCACACCCGCTTCGATGAGGGTGGGGTCTTGTTCCAATGCCGCACTGAAAAAAGTTTCACCCGGGAGGAATAAAACCACGAACTCCGGGCTGGAAGGGAATTGATCCCAATAATTTTTTGCACTCAGCTTTTTTAAATGATCGCCGACTTGTTTGGCGTGTTTTTTTAAGTGCTGAAGGCGTGTGTCTTCATCGGTTGCTGATAAGGCATCGAGGTATGCCAGCAAGGGGCATTTCGCATCGACCACCACAATTTTATTCCCCGGCAATCTAACGACCATGTCGGGACGGAGTTGTCGATCCTCTTCGGTGGTGACCGCGGGCTGCTGGTTAAAATCGCAACGTTCGACCATTCCCGCCATCTCGACCACGCGCTTAAGCTGGATTTCTCCCCAACGCCCGCGAACCTGCGGTGCTCGCAGGGCTTTCACAAGATTGGCCGTCTCGTTTTGGAGTTGTCCTTGGGAAGCACCTAGGGCCTTGACTTGTTCGGTGAGCATCGCATAGGCTCCGACCCTCTCCTTCTCGAGCACCGCTATTTTTCCATCAACCTTTTCAAGAGATTCCTTCAGCGGTTTGACGAGTTCATCAATGGATTTTTGCCGGGCTGTCAGGTCGTTTTTTGCTCCTAGCTGGAACTTTTCCAACTCGGCATTTGCCAAGGCGAGAAAGGATTGATTGTTGCGATGCAGTGCCTCGGCGGACAAGGCTTTGAATGCATCACCCAGTTTTTGCTGGGCGTCGTTCAGGACTTCAAGTTTTTCGTTGGCCAATTTGCGTTCACCCTCGACGTTGGCGGCGAGGGCTGCCTGCGCTTCCTTGAGCAGCGTGTTTTCATTGTTCAAAAGGGCGCACTTTATTTCCTTGGCATTGATCTCAGATTCGAGAGTCGTGATGCGGTTGTTTTTTTCTTCAGCCGCAGCCCTTCGGGTAATCTCCTCCATCAGTTCGGACTGGAGCGTGGTGCATCCGCTATTGGCATTTGTCAGGGCGTTGGAAATCTCGACCAACTGCTGGTCTTTGAATTGAAGTGTGGCGGCGAGACGGGCGAGTTCCACTTGGTTCACGCTCGACACCTTGTCCGCAGCCGCTTGAATCTTTCCCCTGAGAATCAACCACGTTGCGATCCCACCGATGGCAATACCGACGCTGAGCATGACGATTTCAGTGATCATTAGGTTTTTTCCTCGTTGCTTCTGAAATTTCTGTGATGGCAATGATTTCTGCCATTTAACTTGGAACTCACCCTACCCCCGTTGTGAAAAATCAGCAAGAGTCGGGGGTCGTTCATAAGCAGATATTAAGAATATCACCCTTAGTGGAAGACCTGTTTTCTATTTTTGCAGGAGGATAGGAGAGCCCCGCTGTAGTAAACGCTTGCGATAGGGGGGGAACGTTTCTAAGTTGTATCCCATGAAACAGCACTTTTTGGCGGCGGGTTTAGCTGGGTTGATGTTCATGTCGAGCGATATGGTGGTGCAAGGACAGGATCAATCGGCACAAGCGGCGGCAATTCAAGAGCGGAAAGAGATGGAGGAACGATTTCGGAGTTTGGAAGGATTGGTCCAACAATTGCAGGAGGCCAATCTGATTTTGACCCGAAAGTTGACTGAGCAAAGTTCCGAGATCAATACTTTACGCGAGCATATGAGGGAGGAACAGACCCGTGCATTGGGTAATTTGGCGACGCGAGAGGAGTTGAAGAAATTTGCTGGGACCATCCAGGAAGTGGATCGCAAACGGGAGGGCGATAACAAGATGATGATTGAGCGAATCGAGAAGGTGGCGAAGATTGCGGCTTCTACGCCTCCTCCGGTGGTTATCCATCCACCTCCAACCGGTTCGGGAAACAAACCTGAAGCCCCCGATGTGGAGGGAAATTTCTTCAAGCACAAAGTGAAGACGGGTGAGAGCCTTTCAAAAATTTTGGAGGCCTACAACACGGCCTTGCGAGAAAAGGGTAAGGCGATGGTGACGATGGATATGGTGAAGCGAGCCAATCCCACCATGGACGCGAACAACATCATTGTGGGTCGCACAATTCTAATCCCAGTTCCGTCGGAGAAGTAATCGCATTACGGTGAATCCATGATATGGAACAGCCCGTGAGCAATCCTCCGGCAGGCCGAACCCGATGGGTGCGACGCATGCATCTTTACCTGAGCTGTTTTTTTGCACCGCTCCTGATTTTTTTTATCGCAACAGGATGGTATCAAACCTTTCAAGTGAAGCGGAAAAAATTGGAGGGCGAATCGGGAGGATGGATTGAAAAATTTCTTTCGGTGCATAAGGAGCAGGTGTATGCGAACGATGGAATGCGTGATCCGACATTGTTCAAGTATCTGGTGGTCGGGATGTGCGTCTCGTTGCTGGTGACCATCGGTCTGGGGATATACCTCGCTTTTCGTTCCGCGAAGAAACCATGGCAAGTCTGGGTGGTCTTGTTGCTGGGATTGGGTTTGCCAATTTTATTCCTTCGGTTAGGCCATATGATGCGTCCATGAGAACTTCCCTGATGATTGCCGGCGGTGCGGCAGGGTTTTTGTTGCTGTGGATAATAATCAAAAGCCAAATGACGTATGACATCGGCAGACGGCATCTTAAAATAAAGATCATCGGTATTCCTATGCGGCGTTTCCTGTTGACGAATATCGAGCGGGTTGGGAAGAAGGAATTGGGGGTGACGCAGGAGCGATGGCATAATTCTTGGGGGGTGAGTCATCGGCAGGTCGTGATCCGGAAACGGCAGGGATGGCCCCGTGAATTGAGTGTGACCCCGAGCCAGCGTTACGTTTTTATCACTGAGCTCGAACAGGCCATCGCCCGAGCGGAAGCCAAGGCGCAGGCGCGATTGCAGGATAGTACGGGACGAACCTCGATCGTTCCGAAAGAATAAAAGGCGATTCCAGAGAGTGCAAATGAAACGATGGAAAATGGCGGTCTGGACAATTCTGATTGTCGGCTTACTGGCCGGGTGCCAGACACGTAGGGGGATAAAAGTGTATTCAGTTCGTGGAGTGATCCAAGAGATCAACTCGGATTTGACGATGGCTCGCGTCAAGCACGAGGAAATCCCGGGTTATATGGAGGCCATGACCATGCCCTTGCGCGTGAAACAGACGAACGAATTAGTCGGCTTTAAGGCGGGGGATATTGTGACTTTCGAAATGGTTGTCTCCTCCAAGGAAGGGTGGATTCGGGGACTGGTGCGCCAAGGGGAGACCTCCGTCGATGTGGCACCGCTGGCTCGGGAGCCGTTCCGTCGGGTGCGCGATGTGGAACCGTTGGAGGTTGGAAATCAAATGCCCGCCTACACCTTCACCAACGAGTTGGGGAAACGGATCAGCCTAGACTCTTTTCGCGGGCAGACATTGGCCCTGACATTTATTTTTACGCGCTGTCCGTTCCCTGATTTTTGTCCGCGCATGACGGGTAATTTTGGAGAGACCATCAAACGATTAAAGGCGTCACATGAGGGCAAACCGAAATTCCATTTTTTCTCGATCTCTTTCGATCCTGAATATGACACTCCTGAACGATTAAAAAAACACGCGCTCATGCAACGGTATCTCCCCGGTTGGTGGAGTTTTGTGACGGGTGCCCAGGTTGATATCGATGCGATTACCGAACAGTTTGGGCTTGGGTTTGCGTATCGCACGGGGACTTTCGACCACACATTGCGGACGGCGGTGATCGATGGACAGGGAATCGTGCGCCATATTTTTATCGGCAATCAATGGAAACCTGAGGAATTGGCAACCGCCATGGAAGCCGCCTCACGCCAATGAACCCACAACAAAAGAAGGCGACATGTTAAGCACTGAATGGATACCCGCCCGTCAACCTGACTCCAAACACCTGATGATCGTTTTGCACGGGTTGGGGGACAGCCTTGAGGGATTCCGATTTCTACCCGATGCATTGGGTTTGCCTGACGTTCATTTTCTCCTCGTCAACGCGCCCGACGAATATTACGGGGGCTATTCCTGGTATAACTTTGAGCATAGCCAAAGTGCAGGAGTCGAGCGGAGCCGTCTCGAGTTGAATGCCCTGTTGGATGAGCAGCGGGCGAAGGGTTTTGCCTCGGAGAATATATTTCTTTTCGGGTTTTCCCAAGGGTGCCTGATGACGTTCGAAACAGGACTGCGTTATTCGCATCGACTGGCGGGTTTAATTGGGATCAGCGGGTATGTCCTTGACGCGGCCGAACTGATCCTCGAACTCAGTCCGGTGGCTAAAAATCAGCGAATGCTGTGGACCCACGGGACTCGCGATCCGATCATTCCCTGTGCAAAGGCGAAGCAGCAGATGGTTCAATTACAATCCGCAGGTCTTGACATTGAATGGAAGGAATTCAACAAAGAGCACACCATCGCTGGAGAGGCTGAGGTGGGGGTCATCCGGATGTTTGCGAAAAAAAATATGGGATTCTTTTCAAATGAGGGTGTATAGTCACTTCAGAAGTTACCATTTTATGAAATTACCAAACATCCCCTGCCTCATAGTCGCAGCCCTTTTATCCGTTTCCTTCGTCGCTGAAGCGGCGGATGCAAAAACCGACAAAAAGAAGTATCCTCTCACCACCTGCCTCGTTTCAGATGAGAAGCTCGGTGGAGATATGGGTGATGCTTTCATCCACAAACACGCGGGCAAAGAAGTGCAACTGTGCTGCAAGTCCTGCCTCAAAGATTTTAACAAATCGCCTGCCAAGTTTATGAAAAAACTGGCTGATGCAGAAAAAAAAGCTGCTAAGTAAATTGGTTTTTAGGCGGGGCGATCACCGGATTGCCTCCGCCTAGGTTTATGCGTTTATTCTCCATAGGAGTTCTTGCGTTCCTTGTTGGGTTGTTCCCGCTCCATGCGTTGAGCAATCCCAGGGTGGCTCATGCTGGCAAAGACTCTTGTAAACAGTGTGCTTGCTGTTTGGAGAAACTGCCCACACCCCTGACGTCCGACAAAACGAGTGCCGTCCCTGCCCAGGTTCAAACATTTCTGGTGTGGGCAATCCGTTGGGCTGGCAACGCGGCGGATTTTTTACACACTCCAAATCGGGAGTCGAATCGTTCCCCAAGTATCGTCTCACAGGCTCGGGCCTTCTCGGCTCCGATCTATCAGCTTCATTGCCTTTACCTTCTCTGATCGGTTCTTCTACCGACGATTGTGTCCGCACGGTGAGTTGATTGGACACTTTCATTTCTAAAACCTCGCGTTCTCGAGGCATCATTGTTGCGGTAGTTGTATCGATTTCCCCTTTGTCCCATGAAAAATATATTTAAATCTGTTTGCATTGCAGTTCTCGCGGTGGCCGGGGGGCTGCCGTCTCGTGCGGTGACGAATGCCGTGATTTCGAGCGAATGGATGCAAGTGCTGATCGAGGAAGCTCGCACGAATCACCCCTCGTTAAAAGCTAACCAAGCGCAGATCAAAGCTTCCAAGGCGGATGTCGCTGCTGTCCGAGTTTGGGAAACCCCTTCGGCCACGGTGGGAGGGATGATCGCTTCGAGATCAAGGCGCAAGGAGGATGGGGACGTCATGATCGGCGTCGAGCAAATGCTCCCTCTCTTTGGAAAGGCGCAATCCAATCGCCGATTGGCAGAGGCAAAAGTAACCCAGTCAGAGATTGAGCATGACGAACGTTTTCAGGTGCTGCGCAAAAACATGGCTCAAGCCGCCGTTCGCCTAGGATTGGCTGATGCAGAGTTGACGCTTGGGGAGGAGGATGTGTCTTGGTTCGGAGCGACGGTGGACGGGGTGATCCAGAGATACGCAAGTGGCGTGGGGGCATCGCAATCAGAAGTGTTGCGGATGCGTGCCGAATTGGCCCGACGGAAGGATCAGATCGTGACTTTGGGAAACCAAAGAAAAGTTGCGGCAGCCCTATTGAATCGTTGGGTGGGGCGTCCCATCGAAAGCGATTGGCCCGTTTTATCGTTTCCAGCAAAGATGCCCAAAGTGACCTATTCGGAGAGCTTGGTTGGGATGGCAGTCCGATTTGAACCCAAGCTGAAATTGTTGAGACAACTGACTAATACGGCACATCATCAGGTAGAATCGGTGCGCCGACAGCGGCGACCTGATGTGAGTTTAGGTGTGGAAAGCCGATCCTTTAGCGGCAATGGATCGATGCGCGAAGGAGCCGTGATTGTAAAATTTACAATGCCTTGGGTGCATAAGGAAAAGTTTGAGCAGGAAATCGAGCGCGAAAAAGCACGACAGGAAGCCGTCGGTCACGAACTGGAGTCCTCGACTCTTGAAGTGCGGGAGGAGATTCGGCTCCTGACCTTGCGGATCGATGATGGACGTCGTGAAGCGGAGGTGTATCGCCATCAGGTCATCCCCCACGCAGAGCAGGCACTTGAATCCGCGTTGATCGGTTACCAGACCCATCGTGAAGGGCTGCGCGATGTTTTGGAAGCACGGCGATTGCTCGTGGAGGCTCGCTTGATGGTACTGCGAGCCGTCGCGATGCAGTGGGATGCAATGATGGAACTCGCTCTGTGTTGTGGTATCGGAGATTTTGAACGATTAGAACTCATCAACGAGAGCGAGGAAATAAAACCTTAGCGCAACTCCAGGATCAGAAATGAAATATTCAACTATTCTTATCGTCGCCATCACACTGGTATTGGGCGTTTTCATCGGTTGGTTTGCCGGAGGAAATGGTTCTCGATTTTCCTCAAGCTCTCATCAGGGTGCGGGGACGAATGCTCCATCACGGGGCAAGATCGCCTATTATCAAAGCTCGATGCATCCGTGGATCAAATCGGACAAACCCGGCAATTGCACGATTTGCGGAATGAAACTCGTTGCGGTGCTCGAGGGGGGCGCAGGGTTTGAAACGCAAATGAACCTTGTGGTGCTGAGTTCCAATACGATTACAGCATTGAATCTCCGAGTCGAACCGGTCGCCGTGAAGACGTTGAAACGAACGCTTCGCCTCTCAGGGATTCTGGAAGACAACGAATCAAAACACCAGATTTTGTCCGCTTATGTGGACGGTCGAATCGAGGAATTGTTGGTGGGTTTTTCCGGTGCAGATGTCAATGTTGGCGAGCTATTGGCCACAATTTACAGCCCCGGATTACTGGCTGCTGAACGCGAATACTCAACTTTGGTGCAGTCAACAAATCGCCTGGAAATGGCACCCATCACGGAATCCGCCCGCATTCGGCTTCAACGCCTAGGTCTCACCGACAAACAAATTGCCGAGTTACCGAAGAAACCTTTTTCTGCCGGAAGTTCCGAGATTCTCTCTCCGGTGACGGGAACTGTGGTGAGCAAGTTTGTGTTTGCGGGGCAGTATGTCAAAGAAGGCGACAAGATATTTGAATTGGCTGATTTATCGACGCTCTGGTTCAACGCCGTCTTTTACGAGAGAGACCTTCCGTGGCTTCACACCAATGCGCTGGTCTCGGTCACAACACCGAGTGTGCCAGGAAGGACATTTCAGGGACAACTTACCTTCATCAATCCGACGATGGACGAAACGACACGCAGCGGCCGAGTTCGGATCGAAATTGAAAATCCCATGGTGCCTTCCGCAGGCGGAAACCGTCGGCTTTTGTTACACCGAACTTCCGCTGATGCGGCGATAGAGACGCGATTAGAAAATGTCCTCGTGATTCCGCGGAGCGCAGTGTTGCGGCCTTCGGATGATGCGATTGTTTTTGTCGAATCAGGGGGGAACGCTTACGAACGTCGTGCCGTGACCTTGGGCAGGGTTGGGGATGATTCGTTCGAGATTCTCGATGGATTGGTGGAAGGAGAAAAAGTGGTTACCCAGGGAAACTTATTGATCGATGCCCAGGCTCAAATGGGTCGATCCGAGCCGTTGCCGACCCATCGTGAACATCAAAACCAATGATCCCTAGCTTGATACAATGGTCCCTCAAAAACCGGTTTCTTGTGGTGTGTGCCACATTGGTTCTGGTTGGTTTTGGAGTCAGGGCACTTTGGAACACGCCGGTCGATGCGATTCCGGACCTGAGCGAAAACCAGGTCATCGTCTTTGCGGATTGGTCGGGGCGCAGTCCGCAGGAGGTCGAAGACCAAATCACGCATCCATTATCGGCCAATCTTCAAGGGCTCGCCGGGGTGCGAACGGTCAGGGCGACGTCGATGTTCGGATTTTCGCTGATCACCGTGGTTTTCCAAGATAACATCGATAATTACTTTGCTCGCACCCGAATTTTGGAAAGGCTGAGTTACCTCGGAGATATTTTGCCTCGCGGCGTTTTACCGCGCCTTGGACCCGATGCCACAGGTCTCGGTTGGGTTTATCAATACTATCTGCATGTCGATCCCAAGCTCGCTCCCCAAGGGGGCTATGATCTTGGGGAACTGAGATCCCTGCAAGATTGGTTCGTGCGCTACCAACTGAACTCCGTCTCAGGAGTGGCTGAAGTGGGCAGCATCGGCGGCTTTGTGCGCCAATATCAGATCGAAGTTTCTTCAAAAAAAATGCGGGTGGCACAAATTTCATTGGAGGCTGTGATGACGGCCATTTCCGAAAGCAACCTGAATGTGGGAGGCAAAGTCGTTGAGGAGAACGGTCTTGAGTTTGTCGTGCGAGGCGTGGGTTTAGTGAAGTCTCTGGGTGATCTGGAAAATATCACCATGACGACCAAGAACGGTGCCGCAGTGTTTCTCCGGGACATTGCAACCATCCAGATCGGCGGTGATTTTCGCCGCGGTGTTCTTGATGTGGATGGTCAGGAAGTGGTCGGCGGCACCGTGGTGATGCGCACCGGCCAAAACGCGATGGAAGTAATCCGCGCTGTGAAAGACAAGATCACGCGCATCACCTCCAGCCTGCCTCCCGGGGTGACCATCCGTCCATTTTATGACCGCAGCGACCTCATTGCCCGCACGATCGACACACTGAAACACGCGTTGTTCGAGGAAATCATCCTCGTGACTTTGGCTCACATTATTTTCCTCTGGCATTTTAGAAGCATTCTCATCGTCACCCTTCCATTACCGATATCCATTTTGATTTCCTTCATTCTGATGAGGCAATTCGGGATCAGCTCCAACATCATGTCGCTCAGTGGAATTGCCATTGCGATTGGTGTTTTGGTTGATGCGGCGATCGTGATCACGGAAAATGTTTTGCGGCATTGTGAGCGTGCGGAAGTGGCCAAAGGCTCGCGTTTATCGGCGGAGGAGACTTGGCAGGTGACGCTCGAGGCTTCAACGCAAGTCGGTCGCCCGATCTTTTTCGCGATGATGATCATTATTCTCGCCTTTGTTCCGGTCTTCGCGCTGTCCGGTCAGGAAGGAAAACTGTTCCATCCTCTCGCCTTCACCAAGACATTTGCGATGATCGGATCGACCCTTCTCGCCCTGACCATGGTACCGGTTTTGTGTGTGACTTTTGTTCGGGGTCCCTTCCGTGCCGAGGCGGACAATGGACTGATGCGCCTGTTATTGGCGATTTACAATCCCGTGCTCGAATGGGCTCTCATCTATCGAAAAACGGTGATTTTCGGCGCGGGCACCCTCTTGGTCGCGGCGTTCATCCTCGCGATGGGTCTTCCTCGAACCGTTCAACAATGGCTCCATCAAAACGAGTGGCCCAAGATGGCATCCATGGCAGCTGGGTTAGGCACTCAGTTCATGCCACCATTAAATGAAGGGTCGCTGCTTTTCATGCCCGTGCTGTTGCCGAGCACTTCGTTGAGTGAGGTCAAACGGATCATGTCGTGGCAGGACCGAGTGATTAAAGAAACTCCTGAAGTGGTTTCCGTCGCTGGCAAACTGGGACGCGCAGAAACCGCCACCGATCCCGCCCCAGTGGAGATGATTGAAACTACGATTATTCTGAAACCGGAAAATGAATGGCGCCCGGGCTTGACCCGCGATGGTCTTATCGAAGAACTCACCGCAAAACTCTCCATTATACCGGGGTATGTGCCAGGGTTTCTGCAACCCATAGAAAATCGTGTTCTGATGATCAGCACCGGCATCCGCGCCCAGCTCGGCGTCAAGGTTCTAGGGGATGATCTTGACGCACTGCAACAAAAAGCGTTTGAGGTGGAGCGCGTCGTGCAGGATGTTCGCGGAGCGGTGGGTGTGGCTCTTTCTCGAGTGCAGGGCAAACCCTATTTGGAAGTGGAGGTCGATCGCCCAGCAATGGCCAGGCATGGGCTGCGTGTTCAACAGGTGTTGGACGCGGTGGAAACGGGCTTGGGAGGGAAAACGGTTTCGACGGCGATCGAGGGACGTCAACGCATTCCGATTCAGGTTCGATTAGAACGTAACGAGCGTGAAGATTTGAACCGGTTGGGAGAAATCCTAATCGCCACGCCTTCCAATACAACCGTGCCTCTGGGTCAGGTCGCCACGATTCGGCGCGTGTTGGGACCGAGCGAAATCACCAGTGAAAATGGGCGCCTCCGTGTCTTTGTGCAGGCCAATGTCAAGGATCGTGATCTGGGAAGCTTCGTCTCCGAGGTGATGGAGCGGGTGAAAAAGGAAGTTGTTTTGTCCAAGGGAATGACCATTGAATTTAGCGGAGAATATGAAAATCAGATCCGTGCCCAGCGGACATTGAGCCTCGTGGTGCCGACTGTGTTACTGGTTATTTTTGTCCTTCTATATTTGGTGTATCGCAATTTCAAAGAGGCTGCGCACGTGATTCTCGCGGTTCCATTCGCTCTGACGGGGGGCGTGTTTTTGCAATGGTTCCTCGGGTATCCCTTCAGTGTCGCTGTATGGGTGGGTTACATCGCCTTGTTCGGCACCGCCATCCAAACCGGAATTGTGATGGTGGTTTATTTGGAGGAAGCAGTAAAAAAGAAGCAGGCTGAGTGCGGGGGAATCCTCACTCGAACCCAATTGGTGGGCGCGATCATGGATGGAGCCCGTCTCCGCCTTCGCCCCAAGGTGATGACCGTGGCCACCATCGTCGCGAGCCTGATTCCAATCATGGCCTCCACGCGTCCGGGTTCAGAGGTGATGAAGCCGCTGGCTGCACCCGTCATCGGAGGGATGGTGAGCAGCCTCATCCACATCCTGATCGTCACTCCGGTGATCTTCGCGTGGTTACGAGAGCGGGAACTGCGGATCAAACCCAACCCAAAGCCTTGACCTGTTAGTCGAGTCATGAAGGAGGGAACCTACGCTCTGGGCTCACGGCGGATTCAACTGGCCAACCAACGCCACAGATCGCCAACCCTTCAGCGTGCGCAATAGTGCCGGAAAATAAAAAACAGAAAATAAAAAACACCTTGACGTATCAGAATAAAAGATACCATCAGTATATTAACAACCAAATTTTCATCAAAAAAGGCAATCTTATGCGACAGCATTTCATCACCCTTATCCTGAGTCTTCTCGCCACTCTAGGAGCGGTCACACCCTTGCACGCCCAAACTCCGGTGCAGGCTCTTCAAGCCTATCTCAAGTCTAGCAACACTGGGGTGGATGACTATTTGGGGTATTCGGTAGGTGTATCAGGCGACACGGCAGTTGTCGGAGCATTCGGAGAGGACAGCGGGAAATCGGGGGTCAATTCCACCCCCAACGAGGGGAGCCTCGATTCCGGCGCGGCTTACGTGTTCGTGCGCAACGGGACGACCTGGACGCAGCAAGCCTATCTCAAAGCCAGCAACCCGGGGGTGGATGACTATTTCGGCATGTCGGTCGCCGTATCGGGCGACACGGTGGTCATCGGGGCACAATATGAGGACAGCAACGGCACGGGCGTCAATTCCAACCCCAACGAATATGCACCCAACTCCGGAGCGGCATACGTGTTTGTGCGGAGCGGGACGAATTGGACGCAGCAAGCCTTTCTCAAAGCCAGCAACACTGGGACGGCTGACTATTTCGGCATGTCGGTCGCCGTATCGGGCGACACAGTGGTCATCGGGGCACAGGGAGATGACAGCGGTACCAAGGGCGTCAATTCCACCCCCAACAAAGAAGCATTCGATTCCGGAGCGGCTTTCGTGTTCAAGCGCAGTGGGACGATATGGACGCAACAAGCCTATCTCAAAGCCAGCAACACCGGGGGGACTGACTTTTTCGGCTGGTCGGTGGCCGTTTCAGGCGACACGGTGGTCGTCGGGGCAAAGTGTGAGGACAGCAGTACCACGGGCGTCAATTCCACCCCCAGCGAAGTCGCATTCGATGCGGGCGCGGCTTACGTGTTCGTGCGCAGCGGGACAAACTGGACGCAGCAAGCTTATCTCAAAGCCAGCAACACCGATCAGGATGACGAATTCGGCTACTCGGTTGCAGTATCAGGCGACACGGTGGTCGTCGGGGCACATTGGGAGGACACCCACGACGATTGGGATCTCAGATCTGGTGCGGCTTACGTGTTCAAACGAAGCGGGACGACGTGGACGGAGCAAGCCTTTCTCAAAGGTAGCTTCAGCGGGGCGGGTGACGAGTTCGGGCACTCGGTTGCCGTTTCAGGCGACACGGTTGCCGTTGGGCCTTACCTGTTCATGCAAGACGGGACGACGTGGAGGGAGCAAGCCTTTCTCATTGTCGGCAAACCTGGGTCGACTGACTATTTCCGCTCGTCGGTGGCCATGTCGGGTCGCACGGTGGTCGTCGGGGCCTATGCAGATGCCAGCAGCACCACGGGCGTCAATTCCATCCCCAACGAGGCCTCATACGATTCCGGCGCGGCTTACATCTACGCACCGCCAGGTCAGGCTCCGACGATTACGAGCGCCGCGACAGCCACGGCAACGGTGGGGCAATCCTTCACCTACAACATTACGGCCAGCAATTCGCCGACCACTTATGGTGCCGCCAACCTGCCAACGGGGTTGATTGTCAATACATCCACCGGGGTGATCTCCGGCACACCCACGACTCCAAGCACTACCACGATCACGCTCTCCGCCCATAGTGAGGTCGGCACAGGAACCCAGACGCTTACATTGACCATCAAGCCCCTCATCCTGGTGGTCCCAGTGATTA
>CAMBHS010000050.1 GCA_945867235.1 Akkermansia muciniphila | reverse complement strand
TCTCACGACCGACATAACCCCCACCATCCTGAAACACCATGAGGCAGGCTGGCTTGCTCTCTTCATACTGGGCTGGGACATAAACCCAATAATCCCTCACCGTCCCGGGGAAAATCTTACTCTTCCAACTGAGTTTTTTGAGTTCGCCCTTCGGAATCCCTTCGCGGGCGAATGAATCAGGTCCCAGTTGATAATCATCCGCAGCCCAAGACAAGGGGGCAAATCGCAATAATAGTAATACCGAGAAAACCGCGGCACTCATGCGAATTGGAATCATGGTTGAATTGTTTCGGGAAGATGTAATTCTGTCAAAACACTTTCTAATTTCGGAGAAATGAAAGCCTTAGTATTCCTGATTGAAACGATCCGACCCAACAATCCAAGATTACATTCTCAAGACGATATCACGCATCGGCAACAGATCCTTATCCTCCAACGCCATTTTTTTTATGCAGGCTTTCTTGCCGACTTTGACAGCTTTTAGCAACCAAGTTTCCGCCTCATCTGGCCGATCTAGTTGGCAGGAATAGCAGGCAAGATTATAGGCAACCGTAGGGCATTGAGAAAATTTTGGACTCACGAGAATCAAAGTATCCCAAGCCTCCTGCGTGCGGTTCATCTCATGCAACGCGAAGGAAACCTTGATCCAGCTATCAGGACATCCGGGGCAAAGATCAGAAAGGATGCAGGCAATTTTAAAGGCTTCCTGCCATTCCCCAACTTGAGAGCACATCTCCCATCGAATCATCAACACCTCTGGATGCAAGGATACCGAGTCGCACAAACGTGCCACTTCTGCTTCTGCTTCATCATAATTTCCCAACTCCAACCATCCCCAAGCCGCATTCACTTGATGTGAATAGGGCGGTTCTAGTGCTGCAAAATGAGTTGTTGTTGATTCTGATGTCATCGCTATCCCTTATTATCTATCACAATTTCTGCATGAATTCAAATCTATCCTTAACTCGAACATGGTTCTTGGACGTGATTGCATCGTTTCAATTGTTGTTCCAGACTTTCATCTCCTTCTTTTCAATCGACTTCAAGCAACGTAATCTCGCAGTCCAATGAACATTTTGCGCCACACCGACGCAGGCTACAGCAGAAAACTCAGCGCACTTTCTGCCGCTTCCAGCCTTTTTGATTCGACGATAGAGCAACGCACTCGGGAAATTATTGAGGCAGTGCGGTCTCGCGGAGACGAAGCATTACTCGAATTAACGGAACGCTTCGATGGTGTTTCCCTGACAGTCCCTCAACTGGCCGTAACGAAATCGGAGTTTTTTACTGCCTCATTGACCGCAACAAAAGATCTGCGCCATGCGGTCGCCCTTGCGCATAAGAATATCTGCACCTTCAGTAAAAAATCCCTCCGCAAAAACTGGGAAGGCACCAACAATCAAGGGGCTAAATATGGCGAAAAATACGATCCTTTTCAACGCGTGGGTATTTATATTCCTGGAGGCACCGCTCCCTTGGTTTCCTCGGCGTTGATGACAGTGACTCTGGCAAAAGTCGCGGGGTGCAAGGGAATCGTCGTCTGCACTCCGCCAGGTAAGAATGGGCAAATTAATCCGGCTCTTCTGTTTGCTCTCACCTGTGCTGGAGCCACAGAGGTCTATCGGGTTGGCGGCGCACAGGCCATTGCTGCGCTCGCCCTAGGGACTCCATCCATCCCCCGAGTTCAGAAAGTTTACGGACCCGGAAATGCTTATGTCGTTGCGGCCAAGCGATTGCTATTCGGCTACGTCGCAGTAGACCTTCTTCCCGGACCAAGCGAAGTCTTGGTATTGGCCGACGCCACCGCTAACCCTGCGTTCATCGCAGCAGATCTTTTGGCGCAGTCTGAACATGGTTCAGGGCATGAGCGCGTGTGGTTGGTGACGACTTCAAGTAAAATCATCACCCAAGTCGAACGGGAAATACAACTTCAGTTACCTACGCTCCCACGAGCTCATTTCATAAACAAAGCACTGGATCAAAACGGTTGGGGAATCCTAGTGAAATCCCTGAAGGATGGAATTGCGGTCGCCAATAGTTTAGCTCCTGAGCACTGCGAAATCATGACCTCCAATGCCCGTGATGTATCGAAACAAATACTGACTGCGGGGGCAATTTTCCTTGGCAACTATTCTCCGACAGTTCTTGGCGATTACGTCGCGGGTCCCAGCCATGAACTGCCTACGGGCGGGGCAGGAAACTCTTTTGCAGGTCTTACGGTCGATCAATTCCAACGTCGCACAAGTGTTGTCGAGTATTCATTGCCAGCACTGAAAAAATCACTTTCTGCTGTCGCTACATTTGCGCTGGTCGAGGGACTTGACGCCCATGGTCGCTCTGCCTCGATCCGTGTCACAAACAAGCCAAAGGCAAAACGATGATCAATCCCACTCATCTTGTTCGACCTCTTGTTCAATCACTGAGTCCTTACGTTCCTGGAGAACAACCGAAAATCACAGGCTTGATCAAACTCAACACCAACGAAAACCCTTACCCTCCATCCCCTAAAGTTTTAAAAGCCCTGAAGATTGCCGTAGATTCCCGACTCCGTCTCTACCCCGATCCAACCGCTAAGCCCCTGCGTGAAAAACTGGCAATGATCCATAATTGCCAACCGGAAAACATCATCATCGGCAACGGATCGGACGAGTTGCTTATGCTGGCAGTACGAGCCTTTGTGGAGCCTGCAAATGCACCCACCCAACGAGGCTCAAGCAGTGCGACCGTGCAGTATTTTGATCCGAGTTACTCCCTCTACCCTGTGTTGGCGGAAACTCATGGTTCCTTGATCAACCCGGTGCCATTAAACGAAAACTTCGAACTTCCGAATCCAGCAAAACTAAAAAAAGACGGGCGTTGGCAGTTCGACGCCGCTCTCAGTTTTGTCACGACGCCCCATGCTCCTTCCGGGCGCGGTTTTTCCACCGCCGCACTAGAAGTTCTTTGCCAAAAACAAAAAGGGGTCATAATTCTTGATGAAGCCTACGCTGATTTTGCCGAAGAAAACGCCTTATCCCTCGCGCTTAAATATCCCCACGTCCTCGTGTCTCGAACCTTTTCCAAAGCTTACTCCCTCTGTTTTCAACGGGTGGGTTATTTTGTGGGCTCTCTGGTTCTTGTCGAGGCATTGCAAAAAATTCGGGACAGTTACAATGTCAATGGTCTTGGCCAAGTAGCGGCATTAGCCACATTGGAAAACCTTCCCTACTACAAAAATAACTTTGCAAAAATTATCGCGAACCGCAGTCGTCTCTCCACCGAATTAGCTGCGTTGAATTTCGAGGTTTTCCCTAGTCAAACCAATTTTATTCTTACCCGTCCTCCAATTCACTTAGCCGAAAAATGGAGTCACTTTTTGCGAGAGAAAAAAATCCTCGTCCGTTGGTTCAATAAACCCAACATCAACCAATACCTTCGCATCTCTATCGGCAGCGATAAGGAAGTCATCGCACTTTTGAAAGCGATCCGTTCTGGGCTCAAGGGGTCGTGGAATTAGGGAGAGCAAGTTCACCCGAAACAAACTTCCAAGTTTTCGGTGTTGTAAATCGAAACTCCCCCGCAGTGAAACGTTCGTTTTCCGCTTGTAAGGATGCACAGCAAAGCGACAGCACCATCCCAATGCCCCACGGAATTGTTTTTCTCGCGGTTATAAATCTCGGTCAGTTTGTTAGGATTTTTCGCCCAATCCAAAAAGTTCCTTGCAATTCCTGATGCTGCGTTCGATCTCTGCTTTCTGGTAGTCTTGCTCCGCCAATTTTCCATCCACACCTGCAGGATGTTTATGAGCGGCTCGGGGTTTCCCTTTTTTTGCAAGTGCGACGAATCGTGCAAATTCGCTCGCTCGAGCCTTGGGATAGGAAGTCCAGAATCCTGGTTCCAGATAAGGAATATCCCGATTGAAGCCCGAGATTGTTTCGATATGAACCGGGACACCAGGACACAATTCTGTAAATCGTTTGAAGTAAGCCTTCACATCGAGAGAGCCTTCTCCCATTGCGGTCCATTGAACCGTTGCACCTTTTTCCGATTCCCAGATGGCCGAATCCCTCAAGCTGGTAGTCAGCGCGTAAGGTCCGAGTATTTCCAGACTGACCATCGGATCTTCCAGTGTCCAGGTCGCGTTGCCAGAATCCATATTCGCTCCCACAAAATCTTTGCCCGCTGCTTCGATCAATTGCACAAGTTCCCACGACTGCAGATCCCCTGCGTGGTTCTCCACCGCTATCTTCACTCCAGCATCCACCGCTTGAGTTTTGAGTTTTTGACAGACCTTCACCGTATCCGCTATCCGAGCCTCGATGCCACCAGGAGTTTTTCGATCCTCGCCAGAACCCAATACCACCCGGAGCACTGGAGACCCCAATGATCGAGCGATTCTAATGGCAAGTGCCAAATGCTCCTCTGCGGTGCCCCAGTCTTTTTTAAAAGTTCTCGAAGTCGGGCAGATACTCCATGTCCCGAGTTGGATTTGCAGGCCAACATCAGCCGCTTTTTTTCGTAAGCCTTGAAGGTAAGGTTCCTCAAAGGATGTCAAAGCGTTCAAATCAGATATTAAAAGCGAATCTGTTTTTAGTTTCGCCGCATATTCAATTAGGGCATCAGCCTTCCAATTCATGGCGCGCACCGCGAAATTATCGATGCCGAGTTTGATCTTGCGCTCTGTAGCCGCGTGAACCAAAGGGCGTCCACTCAGGGACGCGACCGCACCAGCAGTCGCCAAGGTTCCAAGAAAATTACGTCGAGAATAGGTCAGGGATTTCATCGGCGAAAACATTACCAGCAAATCTGTTCACTGCCAATCCTTGACGATTGAAAAAAATAGATCAATTCCACTTCGGAGTTGTTCTGGAGTTCAAACTGATCCCCTCATAGGATGGCAAGGTGATCGGATTGTCAGATTTTTTAATAGTAGCGGGAGCTTATCTTCTGGGTTCCATTCCCTCTGGATTCCTCATGGCGAAAGCTCGAGGGGTGGATATCACCAAAGTAGGAAGCGGTAATATTGGAGCAACCAACGCGTTTCGCGTTCTTGGCCGCACTGCAGGAACAGTCGTGTTGCTCAGTGACGCGTTGAAAGGTTTTTTGGCCGTGCAATTGTTACCTGCTTTCATAACAACTGCACCGCCGGAGGCCCACCACATGTTAGCAGGACTCTGTGTAATTCTAGGCCACAATTACACTTGTTGGTTAAAGTTTAAAGGCGGCAAAGGCATCGCAACCTCCGCAGGAGTGTTGCTCGCTTTAACTCCTGCAGGGCTTTGTTTGGCTCTGAGTGGGTGGTTGGGTGCCTTTTTTATAACAAAATATGTTTCCGTGGCGTCCTTGACCGCCGCCGCGGTTCTACCTGTCGGAGTTTGGATGACTGGAGGGACTCAACGAATGATCCTATTGACCTGTTTTTTTTCAGCTTTAGCCATATTCAAACACAGATCAAATATCCACCGATTGTGGCTTGGAACTGAAAATCGAATTGGGTCCAAAAAACCCTCTCCTCCTTCAACTCAATGAACGTCACTGTCCTCGGAGCCGGAGCATGGGGCACCGCTCTTTCCCTCGTATTAAAATCTGGCAATCATGATGTCAGGCTCTGGGGACATCGCCCCGCATTATTGCAAGAGATCAAGGCGAACTCGGAAAATCGCACCTACCTCCCAGGAGTGCCAATTCCCTCTGATATTATCCTGGAACCTGATTTGGAACGAGCCGTTCATGGGGCAGATTTTATAGTCATGGCAGTGCCTTCTAAAGGCATGCGTCATATCGCAGCCCAGTTGGGGACTATTGTTGTCCCCATTGTTTCCGTCATCAAAGGCATCGAATTCAATACAGGACTCACCATGACTTCCGTATTGCGAGATTGCATTGCCAACGCCCCTGTCGCCACGCTTTCCGGCCCAACCTTGGCGATGGAAGTCGCGCGGCAAATTCCCACAGCGGTCGTCACGGCAAGTGAATCCTCGGATCTCAATCTAATAATTCAGGGTCTTTTTCACCGACCCTATTTTAGGGTCTATACCAGCCGCGATTTACGCGGAGTCGAACTGGCTGGAGCGTTGAAAAACATCATCGCCATCGGTGCCGGCATTTGTGACGGGCTCGGATTTGGGGACAACGCAAAGGCTGCCCTCATCACACGAGCCATCGTGGAGATACGACGACTCGGCGTCGCGTGTGGGGCGCAACCCGATACATTCTCTGGATTGAGCGGACTCGGGGATCTAACCGTGACCTGTTTCTCCAAATTAAGTCGCAACCGCAATTTTGGGGAACGCCTTGGAAAAGGTGAATCCATTCAGCACATCGTGGATACAACCCCGACGGTGGCGGAAGGCTATCCGACGACTCTCGCGGCATGGCAATTGGCAACACGCCTTGGAATTGATGTCCCCATCATCACCGAAGTGCATGCTATGCTTTACGAGGGAAAAAACCTCATGGATGCCCTGCGCGACCTGACCATGAGGGATTCAAAATCAGAATAGGATCACAACAAGAGCATGCCACTCAAAGCAACTGCTTAATCCGAGCCAACAGGTCGCCATACTCCTCCAACGCTTCGAACTGAGGGAATTGTTTTTGAATGGAATCAGGCGAACGGAATAGGTAACCCTGATCTGCTTCCATCAGCATTCCGATGTCATTGAATGAATCACCCGCTGCGATGATTTGATAATTGAGTGCTTTGAAAGCAGCCACGGATTTCTGCTTTTGATTGAGCAACCGCAGACGGTATCCTGTGATGCGATCCTCCGAGACCTCTAGGTTATGACAAAAAATGCAAGGCCAATCCAGTTGACGCATCAGGGGTGTCGCGAACTCTTGGAAAGTATCTGAGAGTATAATAACCTGGGTTAGGGATCGCAGCTCATCGAGAAATTTTTTCGCCCCATCCATCGGAGCTAAGAAACTGATGACCTCTTGTATGTCTTTTAATTTGAGTCCGTGTTGGTCGAGAATCTTCAATCGACCTTGCATCAGCACATCGTAATCCGGTATGTCACGCGTCGTGAGTTCCAGTTCTTTAATCCCCGTCTTGTGAGCAACTGCTATCCATATCTCAGGCACCAAAACGCCTTCGAGATCGAGTGTAACTAGGGTTGATTTCATGCGGCGCGACTGAACCAATGTTTGCTTTTATTGTCGAGATTGTATTGGGCTGAACACATCCAATCCCACCTTGGGAACAGAGGTCTTCTCAGTTGATTGGCTTCGAACTGGAGTAGATTTCATCCTCTCCTTGGAAACTTGAACCTCATACGGAGCCTTTGCTTCGAAGGTTCCCCGTGCACGATTAATTCGGAATTCAGCGGCAGTGATTTGTTGTTCTTTTGTAACGATTTTAGGTGATCCCGAAAGTGTCAAAACCCCGTTCGTCGCTGTGTAAATCGCGAGTTGCCCCGTGGCGATCGTGTCAGCCTGCTTGAGAACAATGCCGCCGCTGGCTTGTAATCGTTGCAATTGATTGCTTGATCCGGTGATGAATTGGAGTTGTCCACAATTCAATACTCCGTTGGTATCTGTCACCTGCACTCGTTGATCAAATGTCCCTACATGATCCAGAAAATAAAACTGATCGGCTGTCACTTTCGCGACCGATGAAACAGTTTTTGGGGCTGGTTTTTTGCCCGATGTCGTGGGTAACAGATGTGCCGTGAATTCTCCGGAAGTAGGAATGTCCACTTCCACGTTGGTTTCGGCGTGAATGCCCCGGGTGCGCGTGTTGTATTTGAGTGATTGGGCACGGCCTTGGGTTTCCTGGAATTGCCACACGGGATCTCCAGTCACCGTGACCTGATCCTGCGCGAGTTGATAAACCGCTTTGTCCCCGGTGATCCGATCCTGGCCTCGCAGCAATTCTATTTTTTGCTCAACCAAAACACGACTCAACTGATTTGTGCCTAGGAATTCGATGGTCAACTTTTCGCCGGTCAGGCTCGCCCGAGATTCTCGCGCGTTCACTTTCCCGGTAAATACAGCCGTGAAACTATTTGAAAGTTGCGGATTCTGACGGTATTCAAAGTTCTTGGAGGATATTTCCAGGCTTGATTGAGTCAGGGCAACATTTGTGTTCTGACCATTCATAAAGCTTGTCATGGGGAGCACCATATGGACAGTTCCTCCAGCAAGCACCGTGTTATTCGTGCGATTGATCTGCACCCAATCACTCCTTCCTGATCGTTCTTTCAATTGCCACGTGACCGCGTCCTCCAATCGCAACCGGCCGTCTGCTAAATCATACGAACCCCGCCCCCCGGAGGCTTTCGTTTCTCCCTGTTGAATTACCACCTTGCTCTCAGCTTCAACTTTTTTGAGACGTGTGTCACCTTGCCCTAGATGGAGTCGAAGCACTTCACAACTCAACGAACTATTGCCATCCTTGACCCTCACTTGGTCGCGAAAAACAACATTTTCACCCACATACTCCAATCGTCCCGAAGTGACATGAATCGGTTCCGACACGGACGTAGTCCCCCCAGATTTCACCCCACCAAGCAGGTCAGTAGAAAGTGCGTTCCGTTGAATGATCGCTCGCACATGATTGGAAACAACGAGACTGGAGTCATTTTGCTGCCATGAAAAGCCGCTCCCTTGCAGACTAAACCGACCATCACCCGTTTTTACGGTCAACTCACTTGGTGACCACGCCAGTTTGGTTGTTCTTAGGTAAAAACACTGTGGCGTTTCAATCGTTAGATCGATGGAGTTGTCTGCCTTGAATAGATCCACACGCGCATTGATAACCTCTAGCATTCCGTTCGTGGCTTGACGTGCGTCACTGCCTTTCAGAACCGAACGCTTTCCCGAACGATCCAACCCTAATGCAGAAAAATCTTTGAACTGAACGGCGACCTGACTCCATCCACTGAGGACGGTGAACCATGTGGCAATACACAACGCGGTAAGCAGCGTTAACTTGGTTTGAAACATAACGATAACAAACTTCCTCAAGCCGTATAATAACTCATGATTTTTTCCCAACGACCTTGTGCACTCAGGATCATCTCCACCACTTCGCGCACCGCTCCATGACCTCCTCCCCGGTGAGTCACATAACAAGCCGCTCTCTTCGCCTCGCAGCAGGCATTAAAAGGGGCTACACCCACACCCGCTCGTTGCAATGATCCTAAATCCACAATGTCATCACCGACATAACAAACTTCGGACCAATCCACGCCTTCCTTTTGTAATATTTCCTCAATGGCGACGACCTTGCTGCCGCTCCCTTGGCTGATGTAATCGATCTTCAACTCTGCTGCTCGTAATGCGGTGGCATGGGAGACTCTATTGGAAATCCACCCGATCTTAACCCCTTCCTTTTGCAACAAGGTCATTCCGAGTCCATCAGTCACATCAAATTGTTTCAACTCAGAATCTCCGCCAATCCAGATAGAGCCATCTGTCAACACGCCATCGACATCGCAAAGCAGCAGTCGTATGCGTGCCAATTTTTCTTTCAGCCCCGATGAAATCTCGTCATTTGTCGATGAGGTCATGCGTTGGCAATCTGATGAATTTTTTTCAGCTTCAACAAGAGTTGCCCCATCTCACGTAAAGGGATCATGTTGGGTCCATCGCTCATGGCTTGGTCGGGATCTGGATGCGTTTCGATAAACAAACCATTCACCCCGGCAGCTACTGCGGCCTTTGCCAATACCGGGGCGAACTCGCGTTGGCCTCCCGATGTGTCGCCTGCTCCTCCCGGCAGTTGCACGGAATGTGTGGCGTCGAACACCACAGGGAATCCCAATTGTTTCATGATAGGAATCCCCCTCATATCAACCACAAGGTTATTATAACCAAATGTAGTTCCCCTTTCTGTGAGCATTAAATGATTGCCTCCGTGATCCCTCGCTTTTTTGACTACATTCGACATTTCCTGAGGTGAAAGGAACTGACCTTTTTTAATGTTTACGACCTTACCTGTTTTAACCGCTGCGGCGATCAAGTCGGTTTGACGACACAGGAACGCTGGTATTTGCAAGATATCAACCACATCCCCCGCAGCCTTTACCTGGGCTTCCGTGTGGATATCCGTCACAATGGGGACTCCCAATCTTTCCCTGACTTTGGCTAAAATACCCAACCCTTCGTGCAAACCTGGTCCACGAAAGGAGCTTCCTGACGAACGATTCGCCTTGTCGTAACTCGCTTTAAAAACGAACGGGATATCAAGTTTGCTGCATGTTTTTTGCAACGAAGCCGCGAGGCGCAGACAGAGCGTTTCATTCTCTATCACACAAGGGCCAGCCAATAAAAAAAGCAAACGACGTTGGTTGAGAGTTTTCCAAAGTTTGACGGCAGTTAACACGATGAATGTTTATCACCGGCAGGTTGTTAAGACAAACGGTGAAATTACAGGCTCCACCCCAATAATCACATTCGCCGGTTCACAACTCATCGTTTTTTAACTTGATGGAGAACGCCGCAATACCGTGTCTCGTCGAGCCCAATCTGGGTCTGCCTTCGGATAATCTAAATTGTAATGCAGCCCTCGGCTTTCAGGACGTTGCAATGCACTTTCCACAATCAACTCGGCGACAGTCGCAATATTCCGAAGTTCGAGCAGATCACTCGTCACGGTAAATCCCCAATAATACTCTTGGATTTCCGTTTGCAGATTCTTGATTCGAGCTTGGGCACGTAACAGTCGTTTATTCGTTCGCACAATCCCCACATAATCCCACATCAGTCGGCGAATTTCATCCCAGTTATGCGCCACCACCACCATTTCATCGGCGTCCGTTGCGGTGCCTGACTCCCAACTGGGCAACGGTATGGACAAGGGAACCCGAGACCGTTCCAGGCTGTGTTGTGCGGCACGATGGGCACAGACCAATGCTTCGAGCAGCGAATTACTTGCAAGCCGATTGGCCCCATGCAAACCCGTGCAAGCCACCTCGCCGACAGCGTATAATCCCTCGATGCCTGTCTCTCCATCTATCGTGGTTTGGACACCACCGCATTGGTAATGAGCAGCAGGAACTACCGGGATAGGCTCCTTGCAAATGTCGATCCCATAACGCTTGCAAGTTTCGTAAATATTGGGAAATCGATCCATGATAAACCGTGCCGGTTTACTCGTGATATCGAGCCATACATGGGCAGACCCGCTTTTTTTCATTTCCGTATCGATGGCTCTCGCAACAATGTCTCGAGGAGCCAAGGATGCTAGCGGATGATATTCATCCATGAACTCCGCTCCGGCGAACGTTTGTAATACTCCCCCTTCGCCTCTTACCGCTTCACTGATCAGAAATGATTTTGCCTTTCGATCAAAAAGGCAGGTCGGATGAAATTGTATAAACTCCATGTTCGCCACTGCCGCACCCGCACGATATGCCATGGCCACTCCATCCCCCGTGGCGATATCCGGATTGGTAGTGAACAGATAGACTTTGCCGCATCCTCCCGTCGCCAATAAGACCACCGGAGCCTCGAAGGTGTGGACGGCACCGCTAGGCTTGTCGAGAACGTAAACCCCCAAGCAGCGATTGGATCCGGTCAACCCCAGTTTTTGGGAGGTAATGAGGTCGATTGCAAAATGGTTTTCGAATATCTGAATGTTAGGCTGACGGGCAATTGCTTGGAGCAAAGCACTCTCAATCTCGCGCCCGGTGACATCCTTCGCGTGCAGAATTCGCCTCTTGGAATGACCTCCTTCTCGGCCTAAGTCTAGTTCGATAGATCCATCCGTCGAAGGTTCGGATCGTCCGGAAAACTTCATTCCTAGATCCATCAATTCCTGAACACGAGCCGGCCCCTCCTCGATGATCGCATTCACCACGTCGCTTCGGCAAAGCCCAGCTCCTGCTTCCAAAGTATCGTGCACGTGCATTTCAAAGGAATCCTCCTTCGACATCACCGCCGCAATTCCTCCTTGCGCATAATTGGTGTTTGATTCCGCACGATCCTTCTTAGTGATGATGGCAACTCGCCCAGATCGAGCCACACTCAATGCGTAGGACAATCCAGCGATGCCACTCCCCAGAATCAGGAAATCAAATTTGTATCCAGTTCGTGGCATAGAAAGATGTTGGATTAAATGGAACCGTTATCGATTAACCGTGTGGATCCAAACCGAACCGCCAACGCAACATGGTGGCTCCTCCAGACTCGTGATACAGACTCTAATGAATCCGGTTTAAAAAATTCAATGTAATCCAGTTGGGCTTCGTCTTGTTGGTTTATCAGGCGTTGGGTTTCTTTGCGCAAAATATCGACAAGCACAGGTTTAGTTGACTGGTGCACGCACGTTCTCACCCACGTTATCACTTGGAAAAGCACCCCTGCCTGCTGCCTTTGGGTTGGGGTAAGGTAGGCATTGCGTGAACTCATGGCCAACCCGTCTGGTTCACGCATCGTGGGCGCAACCATCATTTCCACGGGCATGTTCAGATCACGCACCATTTTGCCGATCACGACCGATTGTTGAAAATCCTTCGCTCCAAACACAGCGACCGTGGGCTGCACAAGATTGAACAACTTGGCAACCACCGTCGTCACCCCTCGAAAGTGTGTGGGGCGAGAATTCCCCTCCATGCATTGGCTCAATTGTGACTCGGAGACAAATGTGGAATAACCTCCCTCGGTAATGGGATACATTTCTTCATCCGTCGGAACAAAAACGACGTCAGCCCCCGCTCGTCGACAAAGCCTCAGGTCGCCTTCCAAATTCCTCGGATATCGAGAGAGGTCCTCCGTAGCGGCAAACTGAGTCGGATTCACGTAAATGCTCACCACCACGACTCCTTGTCGCCGCACGCGTCGCCGAGCCGCTTCGATCAAGCTTTCATGCCCCGCATGGAGGAACCCCATCGTGGGAACAAATCCAACCTGTTTTTTTTCTCCCTGCCACAAGCGACTCAACGCCTGCATTTTCTTTGCGACCCGGATGACACGCATGAATTCAATGGGAACACTTTATGATCCGCGAAACAAGCCACGTGTGATTTCCGCTCAAAACGGAAGACTTGATTGAGACGAAGAAATCTCGGATACGGATGCTACCGCCTTCGTCTCATTGTCTGCGATTGCGTCTGCGGCAATCTCAATTTGAGGGATAGATTCATCCTCAACCGTCGGTTCCGGAACCCTATCTGGTTGAGGACTTGAAACATTTTTAGATTCAACCGATGCCGGTGCCGAACACGAAACAAGGGCATGCCGAATCATCTGACCTTGGAAAGTGAATCCGCAAGCCACCACTTTGATCACCTTCGTGCCAGAACTGGAGGATTCCTCACCCTGCACCATTTGCTGAGATTTCGAATCAAAAGGGTCTCCGATTTTCGGAGCGAATGGATTGAGTCCCACACGTCGCACGGAATCACGACAAGCATTTTGAAACTGACTTAACTGATCTATCAATGTGGATTGACCTGAAAGTAGTGCCGCGCCGTGTAACGCAAAAACGTGATCGAATACTGTCCCCACAGACTGTAACCACTCGCGTTCTCCACGCTTCAGTTTTTCGATCTCTAATCGTAAATGCGCATTTTCCGTGCTCTGGGCGTTCGTCATGAATTCTTGGAAGGATCGAGACTCCGCCCCCATTCGCTCGGTGATCTGGTTCGAAGTCTGCACAATCGAAGCCGCAGTTTCCTGCACGGTCTGCCACCGAGCCGTGGCCGTGCTAATTTGCTGACCGATCGTTTCCAATTGTTGAATACGCTCCACGGCCGTATTCAGTTGCTGGTTTTCAGAAACGCGAATCTCGGCGGTGAAATTCCTAAGAAAAGGGATGCAACCGATCCACGCGGCCAAGGCGCCAGTGGCAAGGCAACCCAAACCAAGAATGACTTCCCAGCGATCCCGTGGAGGCAGGATTTTATTGAGCAACCACAAGGCCAACCCGGCCAGAAAAACATTGAGAATCAAAAACGGCCAGTGAGGCAGTTTCGGTGTCGGTGCTTCGTTCATGACTTCCAACTGTCATAGTAAAACAATTCGGCTCTGGCGATGTTAAAAGCAAAGCGTAAAATAATGGCGACGTCTCAAAAAGGTCGGGGACGCCCCACAAATCAAATGTGAATAAAACTCGCTGGCAGGGGTCGGTTAATTGGGAATCATGGAAAAACCGATGCCAAAAAAAATACCGAATAAAAATAATAACCGCTCCCGTACCGAATTGGATCCTGTGTTTTCCGCTCAATCAATGAGAATCATCCTGATCGCCTTGGCCCTTTGGGTAGGAGGCGGTCTCTGGGTGGTCTGGGGTGCCCCAACCCATGGTAACACCATTCCAAACTCCTTTCGCTGGCAGTCATTCCTTGCTCCATTTCATTCGGTCATTCTTCACTACCCGATTGGTTTCGTAACAATCGTCTGCGCTTTGGAATTCGTTTCATTTTTCAGGAAACAATGGGAATTACGGCGAGCCATAGGAATTACCATTGTGCTCAGCGCAATGAGTGCTGTGTTGGCGGCGGGGCTCGGGTGGTTGCGCGCGATCGGAAGCGATTACAACTCGGTGATGTTGGAAAAACATCGCTGGAGCGGTATGGCAGTCACTTTGTTCACAATTGTTACAACAGCCATTTACTTCAAAGCCTACAGTTCCAAATCACCTAAGCCTTGGGTTTTCTTGTATCGAACTGGCCTGCTTTCTTGCCTCATCGCCCTCATCGTCGCCGGACACCAAGGAGGAAATCTTACCCACGGTTCCCGTTATCTGACTAAAAACGCGCCAGATTTTCTCAAACATTTACTGGAGGAACCATCGGATCACTCTTCTGATCCAGTGGGTCAGATTTATTCTGAAAAAATAGCTCCAATCTTCGAAGCGAAATGTTTCTCGTGCCACGGGTCTCAAAAACAAAAAGGAAAATATCGTTTGGATCTACCCCATTCGGTTCTGAAAACCGCCGATGGCAAACTGATGATCAAGCCCGGTGCCCCTTTGGAAAGCGAATTGATTCGCAGAGTGACATTGCCGCGAACTCATGAAGACGCCATGCCGCCGGAAGATAAACCCGTCTTGACGAGTGATGAAATAATGGCACTTGTGGAATGGATTCATCAGGGAACTGTGATCGACAAATGAGAATGTTCTAGGTAGAGTGGACAAATGAAACGGAGACTATCTAGGTGAGACCCCATACTTTTATTGGGTTATTTCTCATTGCATCCCAATGGCTTTGCATCGCGATCGGACTGGCCCAAAACGGCGATAAACAAGGGGAAATCCAACTCCCTCCTCCCAGCCATATTGTAATCCCTCCGGCACCGCCACTTAATGTCGCCGACGCCTTGAAGTCCTTCACGCTTCAACCTGGTTTTGAAATCCAGCTTGTCGCGCATGAGCCTTTGGTTGAGACCCCCGTTGAAATTGAATTTGGACCCGATGGTCGCCTTTGGGTGGTTGAAATGCGGAGCTACATGCCCAATGTAGATGGAAAAGGAGAAGACCTGCCCACCGGTCAAATCAGCATTTTAGAGGACACGAATGGCGATGGAGTGATGGATAAAAAAACGGTTTTTTTGGATAAACTAATTCTCCCACGCGCGCTGGCTCTCGTGAACGGTGGCGTCTTGGTTGCTGAACCTCCGAACCTCTGGTTTTGCCAAGACACTAACCGCGATGATCGCAGTGACGTAAAAACCTTGGTCTCGAATAACTACGGCAATACTGCCAATCCAGAGCACAGCTCCAACGGCCTCATGCTTGCCCTTGACAATTGGATTTACAGCGCGAACCACACCAACCGCCTCCGCTTAATCGATGGTCAATGGATCCAAAAGGAAACCCCTTTTCGAGGCCAATGGGGATTGACCCAGGACGATCAAGGCCGATTGTTCCATAACTCCAATAGCGACCAACTCCGCGCCGACCTGATCTGGGGTGATTACTTCTTCCGGAACTCAGGGCCGCGCTCCGGTTTTGGTTACAACTTTCAGGTGGTCAAAGATCAAACAGTTTGGCCGGGGCGGGTGAATCCTGGAGTCAACCGCGGCTACCAAAAAGGAACCCTTAAACCAGATGGTCGTCTCAACACTTTTACCGGTGCTTGCGGACCTTGCATCTATCGCGGCGATCAATTTCCGCCATCCTTTCGCGGTGCCGCATTTCTTTGCGAACCGACGGGAAATTTTGTTCGTTGCAATTTTTTATCAGAGCGGGAAGGCGTGATCTCAGCCACGAACGCTTTTCATGAGTCTGAATTTCTCACCTCGACCGATGAACGATTTCGCCCTGTCAATATCGTCAATGGTCCGGATGGCAACCTTTACGTCGTGGATATGTATCGAGGGGTTTTGCAACACCGTGTTTACCTGACCTCCTATCTCCGCAGTCAATCATTGGGGCGCAATCTTGAAAGCCCGATTAACTGGGGTCGCATTTACAGAATTACTCCTTCCGGCCAACGCAAAACTATTGCCCCCAATCTTGCTCGATACTCAACAGTCCAACTCGTGCAAGCACTCAACTCTACCAATGGGTGGATACGGGATACGGCGCAGAGACTCATCATCGAACGCAACGACCCTGCCGCCATTACAGCACTCCGCAAGGCGGCAAAGAATCCAACGTCTCAGTTCGCCGGCCTCCACACCTTATGGACCTTGGAAGGATTGCAGGCGATCGATGACGCGACATTGGAATCATCTCTCAAAGGATCGGATCACCGCATCCGCATGGCTAGCCTGCGTTTGACCGAGCCTCGGTTGAACTCCACCGATTATTCCCCGTGGCTGCAAAAGATCCTTTCCTCATCAACAAACGCCACAGCTTCCGAAGCGGCACAACTCGCGTTTACATTGGGGGCTTTAACCAAAAATGCAGACTCTCTCGCCCTTCAACAACGGTCTATTAAATTACAGTCCATCCTTCATCAACATAAAGCCTCAACCCTAGTTCGCGACGCCGTGTTTTCAAGTCTTGGCGGCCATGAAATTGCCTTTCTAAACCAATGGGTGCAGACCACCTCAAAACCATTCGAGGATGACGCATCCGTTGCCAAGGGTTTGGCAAAAATGGTGGGGCTTTCTGCTAAACCAGAGGACATAGAACAATTATTCGACATGGCGGATCGCTTTCCAATTTACGCTTCCTCCCTGCTCTCCGGACTCTGGTCCATCCAGCCTCCGACAAAAGCTACCAATGCTTCACCGGTTCGCATCATCAAGCTCTCTAAAGAACCCTCCACTTGGGTTAAGCTAAAAAGTTCCACGCCACTTGCGGTGATCTTCAACAATGTAGATCGAATGGTGAAGTGGTCAGGGAAACCCGGTTTTGATGAACCAAAAAAAGTATTGCTCACTGAAGAGGAAAAAAAACTTTTCGAGGAAGGCAAAACTCTTTACCAGACAACCTGCGGCTCCTGCCATCAACCCCACGGATTGGGTCAGGACGGACTCGCCCCCGCATTGGCTGATTCCGAATGGACCACCGGCTCATCCCAACGTCTAGTCCGAATTGCACTTCACGGAGTCCGTGGCCCCATCACGGTTAAAGGAAAACTCTACGAAATGGACATGCCGGGTTTGGGTGTGTTGGAGGATTCCCAGATCGCCAGCCTTCTCACTTACATCCGACAGGAATGGGGGCACAATGAATCGGCAGTTTCAGTCCAGCAAGTTGCAAAAATTCGAGCAGACACAATCTCACGCGAAGAAGCTTGGAAAGTGGAGGAGCTCGAAAAAATCCCCTGAAAATCTAGGATAACTCAGTTCATGCTTGCGATGGAAACTAGGAGGGCGAATGCCTTCACCCTCCTAGCCCCTTTTGACTTTCCCCTGCTATCCATTTTTCACTCCATTGAAGGACTCGCCTATCCCCTCCAAATAAGCAACTCTATGCAAGGTTCTTCTTCATCGCCCTTCAAAAAGACTTTCACACCACCAAATCGGTGAAAGAACGATTGATCCGATTTAATCCACCTCATCAACTCTTGGATTTTACCTGCGATCAATCCATGATCTTGGAGTCATTGGTAACATGATCTGTAGCCAACGCGGGAAAATCAAAGGGAATGAATACGTAGTAAAAACATACGTAGTTTAGACCTAAAAAGAACCTCGGTCGGTAGTAAGGTTCGCAATCACTCCGAACCCATTTTGGCATTACAAAGCAATACCGAACGCCAACGCAACTTTGGTCAAATTCACCATGTCTGTGCATTCCAGTTTAAGGTAAACAGAACGACGGTAAGCTCGAATGGCCACCCTGGACACCCGCATGCGTTCAGCAATCTGCGCCGAGTTCAAACCTCCCGTTGCTAGGAAAAAAAAATATTTCTCCCGATCCGTCAATAATCCCCACGCGGGTGGCAAGCCT
>CAMBHS010000049.1 GCA_945867235.1 Akkermansia muciniphila | reverse complement strand
TCCCAGTCTGTTTTAAAATGAAAAACGATTGATTAAATCAGTGTTTCCCTAGGGAAGGATTCCCAACACCCCCCGCGCCCCAACACGGGCGCACGGAACCCCCTCATGAAGGGGACGGGTAGGACTCGCTCAGCCGTGGTTCCACCATGTGGAAACCCGAGTCGCTATCCCCAATAACGCTCCGGCTACTGTTGTGATAAGCCCCACCACAAACAAAAGGCTCACGAGCAAAAAGCTGTCAACATCTGGTGCCATCCCAATTTCACCTGCGACCCCCATGAGTGCGAGGCCGCCGATCAGAGCAAAGATGCTGAAAAGCTTCTGCTTCTTCAGTTTTTTTGAAGTAAGCTCAGTTAGGACGTAAACCTGCTGTGGCTGCGGTTGGCTGAGAGTTGCCAAGGGAGCAACAGGCGCAAACCGTGGCAGTGTTAGTGGCTGTTACAGTGTGGGCACTTGGATTGGCACCCTGCGTAGGGGTCAGGAAGAGCAAAGTCATTTCTGATGGTGAGTTCATAAACAGAACCACGGTAGGGCTGTCACTTTTTCATGGATTTGGGTCGGGCGTGAACAACGGCACACGATGTAGCCATGCTTCGCCTGCTTCGGATGCTCACTCAGGAAGGAAAGCACATGCCGGGCATCCTGAACTGTCGGATTTTTGCTCCACTTCACTTCCACGGGGGTCAACGAACCGCCCTGATCAATGATATAATCAACTTCTGCACCGTCCTTGGTACGGAAGTGGTACAGCTTGCCTTCGCCAAGATATTGGAGCCGCTTCCACAATTCTATCCCCACCCACTGCTCGAAGAACGATCCCGGGTTTACTTTTACCACATCGGGCGTAGGCATCAGTCCCGCCGCTGCATGGCGCACTCCAATGTCAAAAAACAAAAACTTCGGCGTCGAGAGTAGCGCTTTTCTGGAACTCCGAGAGAACGCTTCGACACGGAATCCGATGAACATGTCTTCGAGTAATTGATAATAACTTTTGACTGTGGGTTGCGAGACGCCGCTCTCTTGTGAGATCGCCGCGAAATTTACGACCTGCCCCGACTCTGCTGCCGCCAGCTGCATGAACCTGATAAATGCACCCCAATCCTTGACCAAAGCTTCGCGCCGGATTTCCTCCTCTAAATGCACAAATGCAAACGCTCTGAGCAGCTCGCCCCTGTCGGATTCTGGAGCCGAGACCACGCCCGGAAGGTCGCCGAAGGTCAACCGCGTTAATAAATTCGACGCTGGGAAAGGGTTTTCCTGTTTGCTTCCGGCCCCCCATAAAAATGGCAGGGGAGACACCGCGTGAGGTATGCGTGGCTCGTTAGCTGGATGCTCCATCAACGTCAGCGGCAGCAACCGATGGTAAAAGCTTCGACCCGGCAGCAGGTTCGTCCCATTGCGCCGGAGTTTTCGCGCCGAACTGCCGCACAACACAAACCGCCAACGGGTCTTGTCACCGTCGTAGAGATGTTGAATCGCATCAAAAACCGAGGGCACCGATTGAGCCTCGTCCACGAAAACAAACTGCCCTTTCTTGCTCGCAGGCAGACTTCGGCACTCATCCGCGAAGGCACCGGCGTTGGCCAAATGCCGGGTTCGTTCTCTGGGATCAGCAAAATCTATGATCATTGCCTCAGGCGGCAGCAGGCCCCGGATGAGCGTGGATTTTCCCGTCTGCCGTGCCCCGAAAATCAGGTGAACATACGGTCGCGTCAACTTCTCCCGCAAAACCTCCCTATACCAACGATCGAACACAGATATATTTATATTCAGACGCTCAATCTAAAGTCAACTTCCAACGCATGTGCTTCTGATTTCCCTGAGATCTTCGGATTCTGGCTCCTTCTCCAGTGGACTGAGGATCATCTGCCCCGAGCCTCCCGTGCCATGGTTACGGAACCTTAGGGCTTGCCGCGAATGATGCTAACGCAGCTAGCAATGGGAGTTCGTTTGGCGAACGCTTTGATGGATTCGAATGTGTTCAATCCGGCTAATTCTAAACGCGACTTGTACACTTTTTGGAATAATTCAACCACTGTGAGGACGTCGTTTTGTGCTTGATGGCTACGAGACGGGTTTAGCCCAAAGGTGGCCTTTAAAACATCAAGGCGATAGCTGGTGGTTTCTAGAGCAAGACGCCGAGCCAGCATCATGCAACAAAAACCACGCTGCCCGCTGGGGGAGATCCTTAACCTTTCCCACTCTGGCACTAGGCAACGATCCCAATCGAAGCTGAGGTTATGGGCTACGAGCGGATAATCACACGCATAGTCGCGAAAGGCCGAATGAACTTTTCGAGGGTCTTGGCCGTGTTGACGGAGATAAGCTTGGGTGTAGCTGTGGACAGCAGTGGCATCGGCGGGAATGCGGATATTATGATCCAACAACATTTGAAACGGTTTGCCGACCGCGAGCCAACCCTCCATCAACTGACCACACAACTCAACGATGTGAATTGGGGCGTTTAAGCCGTCAGTTTCGGTATCAATAATGATCCATCGTGTTCCTTCTTTCATCAGTCGATTGTGGTCATCTGAGCCTCTGATGGATTCAGATATTTGGGGCAGAGAATTCTCGGAAAGCCGTCAAGTGAGTGGCACTCCGAACGTAGAGCGTATTGTCGACGAGAGCCTAGGTCGCGTGGATGGTTTCCTGCAAATCAATTTGCGTGAGGATTTTCAATTGGGCTCCAGCGGCGATGACGGTGATTCGGCCTCGATCCGAGATGAGGTAAATCTTGCCGTCGGCAGCGATAGGTTAAGCAAGATAATCGCCCGCCGCGTTGAGTCGCTCATCTTGAAACAATACATTGCCTGTCGTGGAATCGTAAGCCGAGGCGAGTCCGCCGTTTTTAACCGTATAAACTTGGTTCGAGTAATAAATCGGAGACGCAACATAAGGCAGGCTACGGGTGCTTCGCCATGCGAGGTGTGAGGTAGTAATATACCCTTCCCTATCAGGTTTCAGGGGGATGAGGGCGTTACCTGCTTTCAAAAACATTTCTGCCATGTTTTTCCATTGGACAGCCGTCACGAAACCGTCCTTATTGAGATCGACTTGGGTAAACCGTTCACGCACTGAACCAGTATCCATTTCGCTGAGCGTTAAGCGACCATCCACATCACGATCTCAGCCAGCAACGACGGGGGCACGGGAAACCAGACGTTCACCTTGACCGTTAATCAACCGCCGTTAACGATCAATTACATTCCGGTGAATGGGTTTGCTCTGCATTTTCAGGGCGACACGACCCATGAGAATGTGATCGAATACTCGACCGACTTCAAACAGTGGACATCGCTGGCAACCAAGGCTATCGGTGAAACGAATTTATACTTGGTCTATCCACAGGGGATGAATACCCGGTATCGGTTCTATCGAGTCATCAAGAAATAGAACCGCCGCGCCTTCGCATCTTCACGAGCCAGCGATGAATTCCGCTGTGATCTGGGAAGTATTACTTTGGCGAACTCGGGTGACTCTGGTAGGAGTAAACCGGTCACAAAGTTTTTGAAGTTATAAACTCTTTATGCATTGGATCGGTTCCAAAATTATTTTAATTTCTCTCCTTCTAGGAATGGTGGGGATTCCCGAAGCGATTCGGGCTGATGATTTTCGCCCACGCCAACTCCTTGTCAAACCCCGTGCCGGTCTCAATCCCGCCCTACGATTGCGGCAGTTGCATGCACAAAACCAGCATCGAGTCGTGAGGCAGTTCCAACGTCTGGGTGGCTGGCAATTGATCGAGCTTCAGGAGGGGGAGTCCGTTGCAGAAAAAATCCGTGCTTACAAGGCCAGCGGTCTCGTGGAATTTGCGGAACCCAACTATCGACTGTATGCGGCTGCGTTGCCGGACGATCCCGCCGTCCTGAACGGTTCCCAATGGGCGTTGACGAATATCGCGGCTCCCGCGGGCTGGAATTTGATCCACGATGCCTCCCAAGTTATTGTGGCGGTCATTGATTCAGGTTTGCGGGTCACGCATCTCGATCTGTTGACGAATCTGTGGACCAATCCCGGGGAGATCGCAGGGGATAATCTGGATAATGATGGGGATAATTACATCGACGATATCCATGGATTTGCGAGCTATTACAACATTGCGGGAGATCGCGTTGTCGGGGGTGATGTGACGGATACCTACGGCCATGGCACCCATATCGCCGGTATTATTGGCGGGGTGGGGAACAATGGGTTCGGAGGCACAGGCGTGGCATGGCGGGTAAAATTGATGGCTCTCAAATTCCTCAACGAAGTGGGCGACGGCAGCGTGGAGGACGCCATCGCTTGCATCGATTATGCCATCGCTCACGGTGCAAAAATAATCAATGCCAGTTGGAATGGGGCCTCCTATTCACGAAGCCTTGAAGACGCATTTCTCGCCGCCCGAAACGCTGGGGTGCTTGTGGTGACAGCCGCAGGCAACGAGAACCGCGACAATGATGTCATCCCGATGTATCCGGGTCAGTTCGGCTTCGACAACATCCTCGTGGTCACAGCGAATGCTCGCAACGAATCCATCTGGAAATCCTCATCCACCTATGGAGCCAACACCGGAAAAAACAGCATCGATCTCGCTGCCCCCGGAGAAGATATTTACTCCACCGGAATATTTTCCGACTACTCATTCGCACGGAAGAACGGCACCTCATTTTCCACCGCGTTCGTCACTGGTGCCGCCGCGTTGCTCAGTGCCCGTTTCCCGCACCTGACCGCGGCAGAACTCCGCCAACGGATCACAGAATCGGTGGATGTCCTCCCTGCCTTCGTTGGCAAAACACGCACCGGAGGCCGACTTAACCTCGCCAAAGCCCTGCAAACAAATCCCGCGTTTGATCTCCGATTGGCCTTCGAAAGGAGTGCGACCTCCTCCGAAATAATCTACCAGCGATACCCCTTGTTTTCCCCACTGATCCTCGAATCATCGACCAACCTAACCACCTGGTCAGCCCTGCGAACCAATACAATAAACATCCCGCCCCCTTGGACGCAGCCGATCCCCACTTCCAACCATTCCGCATTATTCTACCGGTTGAGAAGCCCTTGAATGGCCCTCATCCAAGCATTTTCCGCCACAATATTCTGTTATTTTGTGTTGCAGCCTTAATTTGAGATTGTAGGTTGGGTGCATGTCACCCATGAGCACCCTCCATCGGCTCGGTTCACGACATCACTCTTTCTATCGATCAGGATTTACGCTCATCGAACTCCTGGTGGTCATCGCGATCATCGCAATCCTTGCGGGCATGCTCCTTCCCGCACTCAGTAGTGCACAGGCAAAAGCCAAAGGCACCAAATGCATGAGCAATCAGCGTCAACTGGGACTGGCAATGATCCTCTATATTGGTGATCACGGTGTTTACCCAGTGGGAATCGATGGAGCGAATGACAGCTCGTGGATATGGCCCACGTTGCTTCGCCAAATGATGTATAGCAGTAGTGGCAGCACAGAAGCGTTCCATTGCCCATCGGCTCCGGCTGCCTCGCAATGGATTCCCAAATATGGCAGCGGCAAACCTGCCCACCTCGGCTACAAGCAGGATGAAGTTCGATTGAAACCCGGCGGAAGTTTCTTCATGAGCTACGGCTATAATGTTTGGGGTGCCTTCGCCGGTAATGTCCCCAACACAGGACTTGGCGTTTGGCTGGGAGACCCCGTCTGGGGTGAAACGAAAGAAGCCTCCGTAGTTAAACCATCCGAAATGATCGCGCTCGGCGACAGCAATTGGGACCTCAAAAAGAAAGGCGACCGTGATTGGAGCGGGTTTATTGGCATGTATGAAGAACGCCAGTGGCCCCTCGAACTTCACACCAAACGCGCCAAAATCCTTTATTGCGATGGGCACGTCGAATCGAAACGACGGTTGGATATCATTGGGCAACTTCACAAGGATCTCGCCCTCAAACAAAAAGCCGCCTCACAATGGAATCGAGACAATCGCCCTCATTTTCCATAGTCCACCCGAGAGATTTGTCGGGGAAAAAGGAAAGTAGATAATGGAGCGAGCGAAGGGATTCGAACCCTCGACGTTCACCTTGGCAAGGTGATGCTCTACCAGACTGAGCTACGCTCGCGTTCCAAGTGGGGAAACACTAAAGAACCCGCCTAAGAACGCAAGCCTTCTTTTCCAAAAACGCCAAGTAAAACCCAGAACATTTGAACAATGAAAATCGGTGGATTTACTTCACCTTGGCCTATGAAACCGTTGGATCAAAATTAATCCTTGCGGCTCCCGAAGCCATTCCCAGCGCAATATGGGTCTGGAAATGGGTGACTATTACTTAATAATTGCTTTCTCAGGTTCTGTCGGTTGAATAGGGTTTTGCCGTAAACAAACACACATTGTATGAAATATTTCTGGGTACTGCTCTTAGCATCCCTTCTAGGTCTGAGTTCTGCCGAAGGTCAAAATCCTCAACCATTGCGGGTATTTATTCGCGCAGGCGAAAAAACACACGGCCCGGGTCAACATGATGGACCTGCGTTTTTACGCGATTGGACTAAGTTGCTCACGGAACGCGGAGCAAAAGTGGACGGGGAGATCGGATTTCCTTCAGTCCTACAGTTGGAGAACACCGATGTGATGGTTCTTTATGCTGCCGAAGCCGGAACGATCGCGGCGGAGGATCGCTCGAAGCTCGAAAAATTTCTAAAACGCGGCGGCGGGTTGGTGGTGATTCATGACTCTGTTTGCGGGAACGATCCGCAATGGTGGAAAACGGTGATTGGCGGAGCGTGGGAACACGGATATTCAAAATGGTTTGAGGGCGATGTTCCAATGTATTTCACCGACTACAAACATGATTTGATTGAGGGGGTTTCCAACTGGAATTTCGATGATGAGATTTATTACGATTTAAGGATGATGCCAGAGGCGAAAATTTTGGCCGCGTCGTATGCGCCTGATAAACGAAACACCAAGGGGGGACGAGCCTTGCCTTCCGTTTACGACATCATTCCGCAGATGTGGGTTTACGAGAAGGACAACTACCGCGCATTTGTTTCGATCCCCGGTCATAATACAAAATCGTTCGCCCTACCGCATTTCAGTGGATTGTTGCTGCGCGGCATTGCCTGGGCAGGAAAACGGGAGGTGAACTCGCTTTGTTCCAAAGTCGAACTGGAAAGCTTTCGTTACCCTGAAGGCGGCCCGTCCCGTCCGGAGTCCACGCTTGCTCAAATACGAACATGGCCGGAGTTCACCACTTCCTTGGCGGCTGCGGAGCCATTGGTGCAAAAGCCCATGTCCATCGACTGGGATGCAGCAGGGAGAATGTGGGTGGCGGAAGCTGTGGAATACCCTGCCAAAACAGACAAGAACCGACCGGCGAAGGATCGTCTTTCCATATTAGAGGATACGAATGGCGATGGAGTGATGGATAAGAAGTCAGTTTTTTACGAAGGGTTGGAATTAGTGACCAGCCTCGTGTTTTACAAAGACGGAGTGATTGTTGCCCAGGCTCCTGACGTCCTGTTTGTGCGGGATACTGACGGAGATGGCAAAGGCGACAAGGTCGAAAAAGTATACACGGGGTTTGGCACGGGCGATACCCACGCGGTGATCAGCAATCTTCGTTGGGGCATGGACGGATGGATTTATGGGACGGTGGGGTATAGTCGGGGCGATGTAAAATCGGGTGATGGCACCAAATATTTCGGCAGGATTAACGACGGTGTTTTTCGCTTCAAACCGGATGGAAGTGCGACGGAACAATTTTCATCCAAAGGCAGCAACACGTGGGGAGTTGACGTGGCTCCTGATGGCGAAGTTTTTTATTCGCAAGCCAACGGAAACCACATCGACCACGTCGTGATGCCTGAAAATGTTCTAGCCCAAGCCAAGGTAGGGAATACGACGAGTTACAAAAATATCGAGGACCACAACAAGGCATTTGCCATCCGGGATTACCACCAGCAAGCCTATGTGCAGATTGATTGGGTGGGCAACTGGACCGCAGCCGCAGGAGCCTGCATTTACAATGGTGGAGCTTGGCCGGCCAAATGGGATTACAACTTCACCGTCACCGAGCCCACGTTGAATCTAGTCCATCTGGACCTGTTGAAACCTAACGGCCCCACCTTCACCGCCTCGCGACCGGCGGATTATCCTGATTCGGAAATCGTGGCGAGCACCGACCTATGGTTCCGCCCGATCCACACACGAATCGGCCCCGATGGAGCCATGTATATTCTGGATTTTTACAATCAGGCAGTCGCGCATAACGACACACGCGGAACGAAACATGGGCCGAATAATGCGGCGGTGCGGCCGGATCGGGATCATTATTTTGGTCGCGTTTGGAGAGTGCAACACAAGGAGGCCAAGAAGTGGGTCATCCCCAACCTTTCCAAAACTTCAACCAGTGAGCTTGTCAATGCCTTGAACCATGCGAATGGAACCGTGCGCATGAACGCTCAACGCCTCCTCATTGAACAGGGCAAACCAGAATCGACTGCAGCTTTGATCGCCTTGGCCTCAAACCCAGATGCCCCCGTTTACACAAGAATCAACGCGGCGTGGACCACATTGGGAATCACACGCGCGCAAAATTCGGAATTGCTGACGGCACTTTGGAAATCGGGCAGTCCCGTCCTCCAACGCACCGCGATGCAAATGATCCGTAATACTTTGATGCCTGCCGATTTGAGCCAGGATTTTCAAGCATGGGTCCCGTTACTCACGGGCATGGGCGAGTCCCTGCGCTCGGCGGATGAGCGCACCCGGTTGGAGATCCTCATGGCGTTCGCGGTCAGTGAAACCACCTGGTATAAGACCGATGAAAGCGCGGATGTCCGCAAGTATCTGATCGAGACTTTCGAATACCTCAAAGATAACTGGTCGCAGTCGGCCATGATTGCTTATTACAAAAAAGCTCCGCTTCAATTCCTTAAATCCGCCTTGGAGATCGATAAAGATTTCCTGCGAGTGCCAGTGGCGGAACTCAGCCGCACGATTGCGTCCAGTGACGACAGCAGCCAGTCCGCCGATCTCGTGGTGGCGTTGGCGACGCAAACCGGAGGGGATGCCTTGAAGGTTGTCGCTTTGGAAAGTTTAGGCACAAATCTGAAGACGGCTTCGGTCCCGTCTTGGTTCTTAGGCCTCCAAGAAGCATTCACAACACTGCTCACCTCGAAAGATCCCGCACTTTCAGCCGCCGCCCTCCCGTTGATCTCGCGTTGGGATAAGGACGGAAAGATGGCCGCCCAAACCGGTCTCCTTGTCGAACAGATGTTCAGCAAGGTCAATGACGCAAGCCAGTCCGATGAGCAACGCGCCCAGATGGCCACCAGCCTTCTCGCTGTCAGGCAACTCAATCCAAAAATAGTTCCGGCTGTTGCGAAGATCATCGGATCAACCGCCTCTGCGGAATTGCAGCGTCGGGTCATCGACTCCTTGGGGAACACCGCCGACACCGCCGCAGGTCAGGCGATCACCACCAGTTATCCGCAACTGCCCGCCATCGTTCAGGAGGCCGCCTTTAGCCAACTCATCAAACGCGCGGAATGGTCGCTGATGTTTGTCGAGGCCTTGGCTTCAAAAAAAGTTCCCTTGGCATTGCTGAACCCCGTTTCGATAGGACGCCTTCGGACTCATGCGGATCGACGAGTGTCGGATCGTGCCATCGTTGTGATCAATGATTTGCGCGGACCAGAAATGAAGGAGAAAAACGCACTCCTCGCGACATTATCCCCCGAAGTGGAGAAGCCCGGTAACATCGTGCACGGCAAGGAATTATTCACCGCAAACTGTGCAGTCTGCCACAAATTCAATGGAGCCGGTCGCGATCTGGCACCCGACCTCACGGGGATGGGCGTTCACGGGATACCGGAACTTCTCGTGCATATCATCGATCCGAATCGAGTCGTGGAACCCAATTACCTCGCGTGGAGTTTTGACACGAAGGATGGGGAAACTTACGACGGCGTTATCGGTCGCGAAAATCGTGAAAGTGTTTTTATCCGCACAGCGGTCAATGATATGGAGCTCAAGACCTCAACGATCAAGAGCCGTCGCAATACAGGACGCTCGATCATGCCTGAAGGATTTGAAGCATTGGGGACAGAAAGCCTGCGAGACCTCATGTCCTATTTGACGGAAGGCGACGCCCAGTTTCGCGTGCTCGATATGGGACGTGCCTTCACCGCCAACTCTACACGCGGCATTTATATCACCACCGAATCTGTGGTCGAGAGCGTCCAATTTAAACGGTTCGGTTTGATCAAAGCGGGCGGCGTTCCGTTTGAAGTGGCCAATCCTACCAAGACAGCCAACGGCAACAACGTCGTGGTGTTGAAGGGGGGATCCGGATTTGCGCGCACCCTTCCTCAAAAAGTCGAGATTGACGGTCACGGATTCAAGGCGAAACGGCTGCATTTCCTCGGTGGCATTGGTGGTTGGGCGTTTCCATGTTGCGGGACTGACAATCACGAAAACCTTCCCGCTGCCAAAGTAACGGTTCACTATGTCAATGGTCAGAACGAAGAAATCATCCTCAAGAACGGAGTTGAGATCGCCGATTACAACGGAGAATTTGACGTGCCGGGATCGAAAAAAGTGGAGGACATTGTGCGCTCCGGTCAGGTGCGTTGGTTCACCAAACCGTTGCGCCAAAATGTTGGCATCAAAACAATCACCCTGGAAAGTTTTGACAACTTTGTCGCTCCTACCTTTATCGGCATCACAGCCGATAATGGGGATCAACCGTTGCTAAAAGCCGATGCCGGTCCAGCGGTTCTGTCCGTCACATCTCGCACCTTGGTTGTCGGAGGGAACAGCAGTCATGATTTCAATAAGTGGTTCAACATCGCGGATCTTGCGACATTGAAAGCCGGTGGAATCTCAGCGAATTACACTGAAGAAACCGCGCAAGTTGGAGGTGTCCTGAAGGATCTGGACGTGCTTTATCTCTCCAATAACAAACCTTTCCCTGACCAAGCAACCCGTGATGGAATTATCACATTCGCTAATTCAGGCAAGGGTCTCATGCTGGTACATGCCGCACTTTGGCACAGTTGGAATAATTGGCCGATCTACAACGCCCAAATGGTCGGCGGCGGCGCACGGGGTCATGATAAATATGGGGAATTCGAAGTAACGGTGGAAAAACCGGACCATCCCATTATGGCGGGTGTTCCCAAAACATTTAAACTCGCCGATGAACTTTATTATTTTGAAAAGGATCCCAAAGGTGCAGAAATTACCATCCTCGCGACCGGCCGGAATAGCGCGGGCAAATCGTGGCCGGTGATTTGGGTGACTTCTCATCCAAAGGCCAAGATCGCCTGTATGAGTCTGGGTCACGACGGAGCCGCGCACGATCTGCCTGCCTTCCAGACGATTCTGAAAAATATGCACAGCTACGTCTCTGGAAAATCGAAGTAGCCCCTATCGCCCGCTAGAAAAAATTAGAATGCACCATGATTCATATTGTGGCGCATTTTTTTTTACGAAATGAAACCCAGATTATTGGGGACAAAAAAACTGCATTCTCAATATTGAATTCTTCGCCTTGGGTCATATAGTCGCATTCACTTAAATATTAATGAGCAATTCTCGTGAAGGTTCCCAGCCGTGGGATGTCAATGCGGCGCGGGCTCTCTATAATATAGACCGATGGGGAGCAAAATACTTCGACATCAATCCGGCCGGTCACGTCGTGGCGTCGCCGCTGCAGGAGGCCGGTGCCCCTGTTGACCTCATGAATCTTATTGAGGAGGCAAAATCCCGGGGCTTGCGCTTCCCACTATTAATACGTTTTCAAGACATCCTGCGTCATCGGGTGGAGGCGATCAATCAGGCCTTTCGCAATTCTATTGCGGAATTCAATTACCAAGGCCAGTACCGAGGTGTGTTCCCCATCAAGGTGAATCAACTCCGCGAAGTGGTTGAAGAAATTTTAGATGCGGGCAAACCGTTCCAATTTGGTTTGGAAGTCGGCAGCAAGCCTGAGCTGTTCGCGGGTCTCGCACTGCAAAACCAACCGGGCGGCCTCATCATTTGCAACGGCTACAAGGATGCTGTGTTCATCAAGATGGCTCTGATGGGGATCAAACTTGGACGCAAGGTCATCATGGTCGTCGAGAAACTTGAGGAGCTTCGTCATATCCTGACAGTTTCCAAGCAACTGGGAGTGGAACCTCTTATCGGAATCCGCGCTCGGTTGTTGAGCAAAGGAGCCGGAAAATGGGCCGAAAGTGGCGGAGAAAATGCGAAATTTGGGCTCGGAACGGGAGAACTCCTGGTCGCCGCAGAACTGATGCGTCAGGAGAATATGGGGCATTGTTTCAAGCTCCTCCATTTTCATATCGGATCTCAGGTTCCAGATATTCTCACCGTGAAAAAGGCGGTTCAAGAAGCGGCTCGATTTTATTCCAAGCTCCGCAAGATGGGCTTTGAGATCGAGTTCTTGGATGTCGGCGGTGGATTGGGTGTGGACTATGACGGCAGTCGATCCGCCTTCGATAGTTCGACGAATTATTCACTCCAAGAATACACCAATGACGTGGTCTATTACATTGGCGATGTGTGTAACGCTGAGAAGGTGCCTCATCCGATTATCGTCAGCGAGAGCGGTCGAGCCATCGTGGCTCATCATAGTGTGCTCATCGTGGAGGTGTTTGGTTCGATCGGAAAAACCCGCCCCGACCTCGATCTGCCTTACGGCGATAATGAGCATCCGCTCGTCAGGGAACTACTGGACATCAAAAAGAACCTCGCCAAGTTGAACAAGCTTGAAGCCTTCCACGATGCCCTGGAGCGCAAGGAAGATGCCCATAACATGTTTACCCTCGGCTTGATGGAACTGCCGGAAAAAGCCAAAATCGAAAGCCTTTATTGGGAGATCAGCGGCAGCGTCGTCGCAAGTTTCAAAGGTCAGGTTTATATTCCTGCCGAAATTAGAAAATTGGAGGAATTTTTAGGCGATCAATACCTTTGTAATTTCTCCGTCTTCCAATCGCTGTTGGATCATTGGGCTTTGGGTCAACTATTTCCGATCATGCCCGTTCATCGATTGGATGAACAACCAACGAACGAAGGGACATTGGTCGATATCACCTGTGACTCGGATGGACAGATCAACAAATTTGTGAGCCTAGGCGCGGTGCGTGACACTTTGCCGCTCCATACGCTGAAGGCAGCAAATCAAGGCAATCTAGGCAATGAGCCTTATTACCTCGGATTTTTCCTGATGGGTGCCTATCAGGATATCATGGGGGATCTCCATAACCTGTTTGGGCGAGTTAACGAGATTCACGTATTTTTAGATCCCGATGAACCGGCAGGCTATTACATCGAGGAAGTCATCGAAGGAAATACCATCGTCCAAACCTTAGGTGCGGTGCAATATGACGAAAATGAACTCAAACGCCAGTTGAAATCCCAAGTCGATGAGGCTATCAAGAGTGACCGCCTCAAACCTTCGGAAGGGATGCGTTTGTTGGATGAATACGAACGAGGCTTGAAGGAATACACCTATCTTTCCTTCTGATCCATACCCGAGTCGCATGCCTGATCACGCCCCTAAAGCTGAACTCCTCCGCTCCTTGGGGCGATTGGTTCGGGGGTTGTCCGCCCTCTTTTGGGGATTGCCGCTCGCTCTATTTGTCTGTGTCAAAATTGCCACAGTCGAGTGGATGCAACCGCAATTTATAGCCGCACCTGTCGCAGGCACGTTACTTATTTTTTATGGATTGGCGTTGCTCAGCGATTTCCAAAAACAAGAACGTGTCTGGCACCATGCCCTCGATCGAGCCAAATTAATTGCGATCATCAATATTGGTTTATCCCCATTTTGTTTTTGGTGGGGACGATTGCCCAACGTCGTTTTTTACAATATCGCGGTCGGTATCTTGTTCGTTTCGGGCATGTTATTCATTTTCAATCTGAACCTCGTGCTTCAGCGCCTTGCAGCCATGCTTCCGGATGAAACGTTACGGTCGGAATCGCGCGTATTCGGTAATCTGAACCGAACATTGCTCCTCGTCGTTCTGGGTGGGCTCGCCATCTACACCGTGCTGGAGCAAGTTCCAAGCTTGCCGGATGGGTTGGTGAAAGTGTTGCTCGTATTAGAATTTTTAAAACCCATCGTTTTCGCAGTTTTTGCCCTGTTGATTCTCATTCCTTTGGCCATGACAATGACCCTGATCTGGAAAATAAAAGAAGCCATCTTTTCGAGCGTGTTCGGAGCTGAATAAGCTCAACAGCAGGGATGCTCCTGCTGCGTGATAATCTTGAATTCCGGTCGCGTCTTGTCGCACCATCCGCTTTTATTGACGTATGTCTACAGAACAGAATCTATCCACCCCGTCTGGAACTGAGGTTTCAGACTTTATTCGAGATATCGTAATTTCCGATCTCGCTGCGGGAAAAAACGACTCCCGAGTGGTGACCCGTTTTCCTCCGGAACCCAACGGCTATTTGCATATTGGACATGCAAAATCGATCTGCTTGAATTTTGGGATCGCTGCCGAACACCCGGGAGGAACTTGCCATCTGCGTTTTGATGACACCAACCCCACACGGGAGGATCTCGAGTATGTCCATTCCATCCAAGAGGATGTCCGATGGCTTGGCTTCGAGTGGGGAACCCATCAGTATTATGCGTCGGATTATTTCGAGTGCCTCTACCAATTCGGAATTGAGCTCATCAAGGCGGGTCGGGCGTATGTGTGCGATCAAACTGCGGAGGAATTCAAACGCGATCGCGGGACTCCAACGATTGCTGGAACACCAAGTCCTTGGCGCGATCGTTCAGTAAACGAGAATCTGGATTGGTTCCAAAGGATGCGTTTGGGGGAATTTCCTGATGGAGCCCGCACGCTCCGCGCAAAGATCGACATGGCCTCGCCGAACATCCATCTGCGCGATCCTGGATTATACCGCATCCGTCACGTTGTGCACCATCGCACGGGGAATCAATGGTGCATCTATCCCATCTACGATTACGCGCACTGCCTTTCTGACGCCATTGAAAAAATCACCCACTCCATATGCACCTTGGAGTTCGAAGTGCATCGCCCTCTTTACGATTGGATATTGAATCAACTCTCGGTTCCAGCCCATCCCCAGCAGATTGAGTTCGCTCGTCTCAACCTCAGCTACACCGTGATGAGCAAACGCAAGTTGCTCCAATTGGTGGAGGAAAAACTCGTGACAGGATGGGATGATCCTCGCATGCCAACGATTGCAGGTCTCCGCCGCCGCGGTTACACCCCAGCATCCATACGGGCGTTCTGCAAGCGCATCGGGGTGACAAAATATAACGGTCTCACCGATATTGCGTTGCTTGATTACTCTTTGCGCGAAGATCTCAACAAAAAAGCCTTCCGCACATTAGCGGTGTTACGACCCTTGAAAGTGGAGATTCTGAATTACCCAGAGAATCAGATCGAGGAACTTGAGGCCATCAACAATCCGGAGAATCCTGCGGATGGCACCCGTAAAATACCTTTTTCACGCACGATCTACATTGAGCAGGATGATTTTATGGAGGTCCCATCAAAAAAATTCTTCCGTCTCAGCCCGGGTGGAGAGGTGCGGCTTCGCTACGCTTACATTCTGAAATGCGAAAACGTCGTAAAGGACTCCGAAGGCAATATTACGGAATTAAAATGCACCATCGACCCCGATTCACAATCGGGAGGCGCGACTGCTGGCCGCAAAATTAAGGGAACCATTCACTGGGTCTCTGCTCCCCATGCTGTGGATGCCGAGGTGCGGCTTTATGACAGGCTCTTCACTGTCGAGGAACCCGATGGGGACAAACAAGGCCGTGATTTTAAAACATTTCTCAATCCACGATCCTTGGAAGTGATCCCTTCGGCTAAGCTCGAACGAGGACTCAAAAATGCTATTGCGGGGAGGAATTACCAATTTGAACGACTGGGTTATTTTTACCTAGATGAAAAAGAATCCAAACCCGGCGCTCCAGTATTTACTCGTACCGTGACCTTGAAAGATTCTTGGATCAAACCCGACGCCATTCCCGTTGAGCCCACTGCCAAACGGCAATAATTGTATTTGATGGAAACCAAGGACGCTTCCGGAAATGTGCTCACTTCAGGAGGCTCTATCAAACTCACAAAAAAAGACCAACCTTTGAGGGGTTGGCCGTTGTATTTTTAGAATGTCTGCAATCGTGTTTTACGATGCAAAGGCTTCACCCACTTGGAACCGGATAAACCGACGGATCGTGATTTCATCCCCAAGTTGCTTGGCGACGCTGTTCACATGTTCCTTTACCGTGACCTCGCCCGAACGCTTCACGAAGCCTTGATCCACCAAGCAGTGGATCTGATAATATTTATCAAGCTTGCCTTCGACAATCTTGGCAATGGCTTGGGCAGGTTTTCCCTTGGCCTGATCTTCGGCGATTTCCTTTTCTTTGGCCAAAATCGCGGGATCCACCTGGTCTCGGTTAACAATAGTCGGACTGGCGGCGGCGATTTGCAGGGTGATATCCCTTACTAATTGCTTGAAGTCATCGTGTTGAGTGGTGGCTTCCTTGCCCGCGCCCACTTCGACCAATACCCCTACTTTAGCCCCTGTGTGGATGTAGGCTGCGATAAGTCCGTTTCCATTAACCTCGAGCCGTTGATGGCGGGAGAGGCGGATGTTCTCGCCCATCTTGGCCACGGCAGCGACTCGCAGTGACTCGGTATCCCCAGTCGGCTCGGTCGATAAATTCTTCGCGACCTCATCCGAAAAAGCACGGAACGCGTCGTTTTTAGCCACAAAGTCGGTCTCGCAATTGATCTCCACCAGGACACCCACACGGGCACCGGGTTGGATATACTGGGCGATCACCCCGTCATTCGCTTCACGAGAAGATTTTTTTGCAGCAGTAGCGACCCCTTTTTTCCGCAAAATATCGACCGCGCCATCCAAGTCGCCTTGGGATTCGATTAGTGCTTTTTTGCAGTCCATCAGACCAGCATTGGTCATTTCGCGCAGTTTACCAACCGCAGCGGCAGTGATTTCAGCCATATAAAAATAGAGATTAAAGAATTATCAATTTCAACTCGCGTCACTTTTCAGCAGGAACGCCGAGGAGCGTTATTCACTCCCCGGCGTTGCATGAAAATTCGCTTTAGCTCGCAGCAATCGGAGCGAGTTCACCTTCCGCTACGGGTGCGGGAGCCTCGGATTCAGTCGGTGTCGTGACTGCTGCGCTGGCTTCATCGTCCTTGCGGCGATTGTGTTTCGCTTCAAATTCTGCGCGGCCTTGAGTGATGGCCGCTGTCACCGTCGCGAGGATAATGCGCACGGAACGGATCGCGTCATCGTTGCCAGGAATTGGGTAATCCACCAGATCAGGATCGCAATTGGTATCCACCAACGCGACAATGGGGATTTTCAATCGTCGAGCTTCCGCGACCGCATTGTGTTCGCGTTTGACGTCGATGATGAACATCGCCGCCGGGTTCGTGTCGAGAATGCGCAAACCGTCGAGATTCTTGTGCAGTCGAGCCGCTTCACGGCGGATGGCAGACTGCTCCTGTTTAACGTAGTCGTTGATCGACTTATCTTCTTCCATCTTCTCAATCTGGCGCATACGCCCGAGTGAACGCTTGATGGTCTTCAGGTTGGTCAACGTTCCACCGAGCCAACGCTCCGTGACGTGCATCTGACCGCAGGACTTCGCCGATTCGCGAATAGCCTCTTGTGCCTGCTTTTTTGTCCCAACAAAAAGAATACGCCCTCCTTTGAGGACGGTCTTTTGCAAATACTCGCAAGCTTGTTCAAGCTGCGTCACTGTTTTGCTAAGATCCACAATGTGGATGCCATTCCGAGTGTCGAAAATGAAGCGTTTCATTTTGGGGTTCCAACGTTTGGTTTGATGACCAAAATGTACCCCAGCGTCTAATAATTCTTTAACTCCGATACCGATACTCACAGATGTTCCTTTGGTTAAAAGCTCGCACTCTTGCAAGCCATCCCGCGGAAGACGGGATTAATGTTTAGTGTTGTTATGGCCCTCTGTGTCCACACGGATACAGAATTTTTCGACCGTTCAACGTTCCTTTTCAAAGACTCAAGCCAACAGGCAAGGTTCTAGAAAAGAGACGGAACACTAAGCCCCTCAACGATAATTGCAACCACGTATTTTTGAATTTCCGAGCAACCTTGGTACATCGTGACCCCCTTGATGAGGAAGAAGAGACTCTAAAGGGATGGGGTGGAGCAAGAATATTTTTGGTGAAAGGTGGGGTGCTTTGAGGGCTAGTAAGTCGGCGGGGCTTTTGTAACCACGGGAGCTGTTTTTGCGTGCCGCGTTGTACCAGAGTTGGTAGGTCGATAATTTGGCAAAGAAGTCGGATCTGGAGTGGAAGACTTGGGCGTCGAACAATTCGGTTTCAAT
>CAMBHS010000048.1 GCA_945867235.1 Akkermansia muciniphila | reverse complement strand
GCCGGGCGCCGAAAACATCCTCGCCTTGCGCTGCCTCGAACGCAGCCGGCATTGGGACGACTTCTGGAAATTACGGGCCAACCACCACGCCGCCCTCAACGACACCCTAAGCCTCTCCGCCTAATTTGAAGTATTTTGTCCTGCGCCCGCTGGATTTGGTGGGGGACTTGGAATGTTGACAACTCCCCTTTGCGTCATGGCGTTTGGACCTTCGAAAGCGATCGGGGTTTTATTGCCGCTGCTTTGTGCTGGGGACGCTCTGTCATTGTTCCATTATTGGCGCAAATGGAGGGTGGAAAACCTTTGGTATCTTTTGCCCGGCATGGTGATCGGTGTGGCTCTTGGTTCCCAACTCTTCAATCGTTTTTCGGCTCGGGAACTTAATCTCATCGTTGGGATAATGGCTGTCGCATTCGTGATTTACCAACTGATCAAGGAATGGTTGTTCCGTAATTCGACTACTTTTACCCCGAATCACAAGTCAGGTTTGTTGTGTGGATTAGCGACAGGAATCACCTCAACCTTCGCTCATGGAGCTGGACCTGTGGTAAATGCTTATTTGATACCCCAAAAACTTTCCAAGGAGGTCTACACCGGCACATGTGCCTTGGTGTTCACCTGGGTGAATTGGATCAAAATGCCGTTTTTTATAAACAGCGGACTGATCACCCAACAAACCCTCGGATACAGCTTGGCATATTTGGGATTAATTCCTGTGGGCGTATGGGTGGGGGTGTGGTTAAACCGGCGAATCCCAGAAAGGGTGTTTGTCAAATTGGTGTATTTATTGACGTTTCTGACAGGAATCCAATTAATTTTTGAGTTCGGATAAGAAAATGAGGTTGTGATTTATTATCGCGCATTTTACTGACAATTTCTTGACACCACAATCTGTAGTAGTTCACTCTTTGATCGACACTGCATCCGGTGGTGTTGACTGTTATGCGTTGTTCCAAATGCGATTGTCAGGAGGATAAAGTCATTGACTCGCGCACTTCTCGCGAAGGCGCGACAATTCGACGTCGTCGTGAGTGCCTGAGCTGCGGGCATCGTTACACCACCTACGAAGAAGTTGAGCATGAGGGAATTGTGGTCGTTAAACGCGATGATCGACGGGAGCCATTTTCGAGGGAAAAACTCGTGCACAGCCTGCGTGTCGCGAGCTTGAAGCGCCCTGTAAGTCCGAAAGCAATCGAAGATTTGGTCGATAAAATCATCGACGCAATCGAAGGCAAGTATGACCGCGAAGTTCCCTCGATGGCGATCGGAGAACGAGTCATGGAGGGTTTACGAGATTTGGACAAAGTTGCCTACGTGCGTTTTGCGAGCGTCTACCGAAGGTTCGAGGAGCCCACAGAATTCGTTCACGAAATTCGAAAAATGGAGGGAAACCCATGATTCAATTGCATCCGGATTGCCTGATTTTTCACACTGCTTCGGGCGATACTTTCCCCTGCTCTGCTGAAACCGTGACGATTGAACTCATCGGAGATTCAGCCAACAAGATTGATCCCGAAATCGTCCGACAAGCCGCTTCGGCGGTGACTTACTATTTTCGACATGATTTAGGAAGGGATCACGTCACATTGGAGGAATTTACCCAAGCATTGACTCGCACATTAAGGAGTCTGGGTTACGATGTGATCCCCACCGATGAATCCAAGGAAATAGGTTCGAAAAGTGTCTCCCCGTCATTCACGGCTGATTTGGGATTACTTGCGTGCTGGTTCAACCAGGGATTCGAGTTGGATTTTTTCCAACGCCTAAGAACAGAGCTGAGATCTCGACTCATAGGAGCTCCTGATGTCCTACTATTCCAAGGATTACGCCGTTGTGTAAAACATTTGACGGGGCGAAAACGATGGTGTCCTCATTGCGAAAAAATGAGTGACCAAATCGTAGATTATATGCGTGATTGTCTTTCTCGCGAACGCAGTGAGAAAACCTGTGGCCTCGTCATTCTTTAGCTAGATGTCTCAAACTCTTTTTGAACGTCTGATCTCTGGCGAATTACCCACAAAAGTCATCTACCAAGATGAACTCGTTTTTGCATTTCCCGATATCAATCCTGTTGCGCCAACCCATGTTCTCGTGGTGCCCAAAAAACCGATTCCGAGAATTGCGGAAGCCAAGGAAGAGGATCAGGTCGTCTTAGGCCAGTTACTTTTGAAAGCAGCTTCTGTGGCTGAAATGTTAGGATTGGAGAAAACGGGATATCGATTGGTCATAAACAATGGAAGGGACGGAGGAGAAACTGTGCCGCATTTGCATTGCCATATTCTTGGAGGTCGGACGCTTCGATGGCCCCCAGGTTAATTGGTGGGAGGGTCGTTTCTAGGTCGTCTAAAATGTTCAGCTTCGCGTCGGTTAAATCCTTGCAAATCATTGTGCTGATTTTGAAGGGTATTAAGAACTTCAGTGATAAAGAATTCGCAACGAGAAACGACCCCACCTAGTGATGTAACCGTGGAGCGCTCTGCTTGGTCGTCGGTAACCACGAGAACTTCTCCATAGGGACGATAAAGGTGGGCGACACGTTCGATGAGATCATCAGCGGTTCGACCTGCTGGCGAAAAAATAATTTCCAAAGAACGAGAAGATACCGGCTTTGGAGTTCCGTCGGGTGCGCCGGATCCGTCAAAAAACAGGGTGATCGGTGTCGGGATACAATCGTGATACTGAGTCAGGACATGGATCAATTCATCGCGAGCCTTTGCAGAAAAACGGGGTTTTCCGCGAGCTAAATCCGGCCAAGCGTGAAGCAAACTATAGCCATCGATCAGGATGCGAATGATAGCCATAATACAGTGACGCAATTCATTTGCATTGTGGAAATGGCTGCTGAAGAAAACCCACGGTCATAGGACTTCCGCCTCCACCCACTTGCCGTGATCCCGAATCAGACCAACCAACTGTTCCACGGCATCGGCTTCTGGGATGTTGAATCTCACCGGCTTTTTCCCTACGTATAGGTTGATCTTATTTGGGGCACCTCCGACATACCCGAAATCAGCGTCGGCCATTTCACCTGGTCCATTGACGATGCAACCCATGATGGCGATTTTTACGCCTTTGAGGTGTTGGGTTCGTTCCTTGATTTTCGCGGTAACTGTTTGCAGATTAAACAACGTGCGCCCGCAGGAAGGACAGGCCACATAATCGGTCTTGAATGATCTGCAACCGGCAGCCTGCAAAATGTTAAAAGCCAATCTTAAAGATTGCCCTGCTCCCGGTTCTCCTCGCACCAAAATGGCGTCCCCGATCCCGTCCGCGAGTAGCGAACCGAGAACAACTGCACCGCGCAATAAAGCAATTTGCGACTCCAAAACAGAGACGGGAACGCTTAGGCAATCCTTGAGGAGAATTGGATTGGTTAAGCCGAGTTGTTTGAGTTTGAGGGCTAACAAACGAAAAGCAGTGATGGCCGGTAGCCGAACATCATCCTTCACAGTCACCAATTGGGTTTCACAGTGGATGATGAATGATGTCTCAGGATCAATTTCCTGAATATTCAGGTCTTCATAAACCGCCTCCGGCCTCACATCATCCTTCACGCGGATTCGAGGAATCACTTTGTCCCATGTTTCGCGGGTCACGACCACACGAATGGTTTGTTCTCCTCCAAAACGGATGGTGTCCGTCAGATTGATTTCAGGGGTTTCACGACGAGAGTAATGAAAGGGATCAAACGAGGCTGGGACTCCCTGGAGGTCGTTGGGTGTATGAACCAAGGAAGGGATTTGAGCCAGAAGTTCGTTGCAGACGGCAATTTCGCGAGGTGAATCCTCCGTCAGAGAGACTCTGATAGTTTCCCCCACACCATCGCATAAAAGCGATCCAATGCCGATGGCACTTTTGATTCTTCCGTCCTCACCCTCACCGGCTTCAGTTACGCCTAGGTGTAACGGATAATTCCAATCTGGACCCATTAAGTTGAGGCGAGAAACCAGCAAACGGTAACACTCGATCATCACCTTCGGATTACTCGATTTCATCGAAAAGACGAAGTTGTGGAAGTCAAGATTTCGAGCAATTTGCGCAAATTCCAATGCGCTCTCGACCATCCCCAAGGGGGAGTCCCCAAACCGATTCATGATCCTGTCGCTCAGAGACCCGTGATTTGTCCCGATGCGCAGGGCACGTCCGTATTGTTTGCAAACGTGAACCAGAGGGGAAAACTTTTGCTCAATCCGCACCAGTTCGAGAGCATATTGTTCATCCGAATAATCTTTAACGACGAATTTTTTAGAATCAGCGTAATTACCCGGGTTAATACGGATTTTTTCTACCCACTTCGCCGCCTCCATTGCTGCCTCTGGTTTAAAGTGGATATCAGCAACAATGGGAACAAAACATCCGAGCTGTCGGAGGTTTTTGACGATAGGCTCAAGATTTGCAGCATCTTTTACGGTGGGAGCGGTGATGCGAACCAGTTGGCAACCGACGGCGACGAGGTCTAGAGTCTGCTGTACCGAGGCAGCTGTATCCATCGTGTCACAGGTGAGCATGGACTGTTTTACTATCAGATGATGACCTCCGATAATCACCCCACCTTGAGCGGGGTCACCTACGATAACTTCACGGGCATGGCGGCGATGATAACTATATGGGGAAACGGAATACTGCATGGCACTCACCGATTTGTAGAGGTGGCCTCGGGTTCGATATGAGTTTCCTGAGTGATAAACGCCTTAAAGAGTGGCAATCGCTTAATATCGTAAAAGGTGACATAGACCATGAACGTAATCAACGCGACGGCAAATATAGTCGTCGCATATTCTTGAAACTTCACGCTGAGGCGGCGACGAGTAATGACTTCGAACAAGGACATCGTGATGTGCCCTCCATCGAGAACAGGAAGCGGAAGCATGTTGATGAACGCCAGATTGATATTCAGGAGAACAAGAAAACTAAGAGCCAATCTGTAATCTGTGTTTACCCATTTCGCGAGCATGGCAAAAATACCCACGGGACCGCTCAGATCTTTCGCTCCGACGCCAGTTTGCTCATGATGGTAAAGAGCACTAAAAGTCTTGATGGTTTTAGAGATTACTTCTGAAATCTGATCCCAAGGCAATGGACCCGGGCGTTGCACCTGATACAGTTCAGCCATGTCTGAAACTAAGGATACCCCGATCAATCCCTCCTTGGTACTAGGATCCATGCGTGGGGTGATATTTATTGCGAGCTTCTGTTCTCCGCGTTTGACTTCGATCACACTCGCCTGCCCTCCTCGGGAACGGATAAGTTTAATCAACTGCTCCTTATTGACGATAGGAACCCCAGCAAATCCTACGACTAAATCTTTCTCCTGCAACTTGGACTCCTCCGCAGCACTACCGCTTTTGACCCCACCGATTACAGGATGATCCCGTGGTTCAAGATTCAGCAATTTGAAACCAAAAGCGGAATTCACCTTGGCTTCGAGGTTGTAAGTGGTTTGCTTGCCTAGGTGTTCAATCACCACAGGCAGGATGTTAGTTCGAGCCAGTCCAGTCGCCTCTTGGACATCCATCCAACCGCGAATGGATCGACCATCGACTTCGACAATTTTATCTCCTTCAAGAATTCCTAGCTTGGCTTCAACTGAATTCGGTTCAACAAAACCAATGATGGGCGGGTTGATCAGCATCGGCAACCCCGTGAAATAAATGACCGTGGCGATGACGACGGCAAAAACCACGTTCATGAAGGGACCCGCAACGGAAACGAGAATTTTGGAAAGGGGTGATATCTCGGGCAGTTGTTCGGTCGCGTGTTTTCCCTCTAGGGCTTCCGAAGTAACCATCTGTGGGAGTTTAACGAAACCACCCGCAGGAATGAGACGCCACGAATATTCGACGCCGTCACGAGTCCATCCGAAAATTTTCGGACCAAACCCAATGGCAAAAGCCTCAACTTTCAGACCTCGCTTGCGAGCCATCCAAAAATGACCGTATTCGTGGACAAAAATGGCGGCTCCGAACAATAAAAGTACTGTGACAGCAACGTAGATCAACGACAAAACACTCATGGTAGATCCGCAGTTTCAGCGGAATAATGGGTTGAACATAGACTCGACCCTAAAGTCTTGCAAACTCGGATCAGAAAAATAGTTAGCACTCGACGGCAGCGCATGGCACTGAAGGCTTTTGGTGGAGGCGGTCAATGGCGGATCCCAATTCAAGCAGCCGGTAGGATAATGGTGAAGGTGGTTCCTTTACCCAGCTTAGAGCGCACTCGGATACGGCCGCTATGAGTCTCGATGATCTTCGCGACGATTGCTAATCCTAGCCCGGTTCCTTTGCGTTTTGTTGTACGTAGCAAGGATGTAAAAACTCCCTTGCATTGATCTTCGGTCATGCCGTCACCTGTATCCTTAAATTGGATGGCGACTTGAAGTCCACTCGGCGATTTCACATTGCGGGTCTGGATCGAGAGTTCGCCCCCATTCGGCATTGCTTCAACCGCATTCAAGGTGAGATTTAGGAAAACCTGCTCAAGCTGCATGGGATCAGCCATCACTTTAGCAAGAGATGCATCAAATTTTTTCACCCACCGTATATTGTGATTGGTCAGTTTGTGACGGATCAGCAAACCGAGATCCTCCAATACATGATTCACGTCGGTGGGTTGGAATTGCGGTTCCGTAGTGCGTGCAAAATCCAGAATTTGTTCCACGATTCGGTTGAGCAAATCCATTTTCTCACCCATGATTTGCACATCACGGTTACGAGGATCCGACGGCGGAAAGGTGAGGTTTAACGAGTGATAAAGCATCTTCATCACTGTGAGTGGATTGCGAATCTCATGCGCCACCTCCGCAGCGAGCAAACCAATCGCTGAAAGTTTTTCGTTCTGGCGGATCTCCTCCTCTACATCGACCAAGCGTTCATACAGCCTTGCTTTTTCAATGGCTATACCCGACATCTCCGCTAAGGCTGCAAGGATTTGGATCTCCTCATTGGAAAAGATATAGGGAATAGAGGTATAAATACTCAAGGTTCCAATGACGCCCCCTCGATAGACTAACGGCACGCTGAGCATTGAAACTAATCCCTCTCGGCGTGCAGTCTCCACTTGTTGATAGTGGGATGCCACTTGAACATTTTTGACTTGCAGGGGTTTTTTGCGACGAACAACCGTCCCAAGAAGACTGTCCGTGAGATTGAGCCGTGGTTTTTTGATGTAGGCTTCACCAGCTCCATAACTGGCGCGCAAATCAAGCCACTCACGAGATTCATCGATCAACTGTAATGAACACATCTTGGCCTCCATTAACTCACAGGCCTCGCGTGTGATCACTTGCAATGCATCATCGAGATTCAATGTGGAATTGATGATCTGCCCCACATTGCATAACGATTCAAATAACCGAGCCTTGCGTCGATTTTGCTCGTAAAGCCAGGTGTTTTTAATCACCCGTGCCGCCTGTGTTGCGAAAGATTTCAACAACTGTTCATCGGCCTCCGTAAATGCGTTGAGACGCTCAGAATCCACATTCAAAACACCTCGAACCTCTCCATCAACCTCCAAGGGCACCGCGAGTTCTGACAGAACATTTTGCTTGGCTGCAATGTAGCGTGGATCGAGACGGACATCTCCGATACGAGCGGGTTTCCCTTTTCGTGCGACCCACCCTGTGATGCCTTCTCCAAGTTTTAATTTGAGTTGTTCGCCCGTGAGAGGCAGCCCGTGAGAGGCTTGAATTTCGAGGAATTCATTGGTGGGATTCACCAGAACTACGGAACCGCTTGACGCCCGCATCATTCGGACAGCCTCGCTCATGATGAGCCCCAATACCTGCTGGGGGTCGAGAGTGGAATGGATTACATCGCTGACATGGTAGAGCGACTGGAGCCTGTCATAACGCCCCTGCAACTCTTCCAGGGCGGTCACAGCAACGCCATCCGCAGGTGGTGTTATCGAGTGAGCTGCGTCAGACATAATCCGGTTCCGCCAAAGATTAGGTTAGGCAACCAACCTGCAAGAAAAGGATCCAAATACCCCCCCGTTCCAAGTGCGAGAGAAATGCGCATGAGAATAAAGTAAGCGAAACAAATAAAAATACTCATGGCGACACCTACAAATACGTTTCTTCGGCCTGAGGCTGCTCCGAATGGAATGGTTACAAGCACCACTACCATGCAGGTCCAAGGTTGAGCAAGACGGGCTTGCCACTGTGTTTCAAGAACCGCTTTATCTTTCGTGTTCAGTTGGAGATGCGAGCGAAGATACTGGAGTTCATCGATGGTCAGATGAGGTTTTTTGGCAGCTTCTACTCCTGTCAGGCTGTTAAACTTGAGGATGACAGCTATATCAGTCGGTGTTTCAGTGAGCTCCGCTATGGACAGTTGATTCGTGCGTGTGGGAAGGGCTGCTTTTTCCAAGTCAACACTCGGTTCGTAGGTAAACTGCTGTAAGTCAAAAAATGTCCATTGTTCATTTTTATAATTAGCACGTTTGGCAATCAATCTACGAACAACACCCGACTCTAGTTTCCATTCGATGTTCACCCCCAACATCTCCAATGACTCCAAGTTGTATGAACCAATGGCCCATATCCGGTTTTCTTTCGCATTGCGAAAATACACATTCTGACGAACCTTGGTTTTCTCTTTATCCTCCGGAGTATGGCTATTCAATATATCGCGACTTTTTGCCAAGCTCTTCGGTACGAAGATTTCAGCGAGCAAAAACAGAACTCCACTGAAAAAAAGTCCAACGAAAAGGTAAGGCAGGCAAATTCTCCAAAGTCCCACTCCTGCAGCGCGCATGGCGGTCAGTTCGTGATGGCGTGCATGGTTGGTAAGGGAGTAGAGTAAAGCAAGAAGCAGTGAAATCGGCAGGACCGTTACTAAGAGTTCAGGAATGCGAACGAGGTAATAAAGAGTAACCTCATTAAAAGTCAGCCGTTTTTCTTGGAGAACTGACAATTGGCCAAAGATTTCGAATACAACCCAAAACAGTAGGAATCCACCCACAGTGTAAACTAAAGGCAACAATAACTCCCGTAACAAATAACGATCCAACAAACGCACGATTCCTCAACCTACTGATCCCGTAAAGACAAGGCAAGCAGCAGACCCATTCAGAACTTAATTCCACTAAATTCCACCGTTGCCGAACGAGATATTCAGTGGCAATTTAAGGCTAACGGTAAGATAAATAGATTTTATGAAAAAACACGGCTTTTACATGATTTTAATGGCATGCAGCTTATTGGCTGCTGCCCATGCACAAACGTCTAAACCCAACTTGAGTATCAATAACACCAACGCTCCAGCTGCGACAGCAACTGTGTTGAGTGAACCGGGGCTTCCCCCCACCATCGTGATACCACCGGATCCCGGCACCCCATCGAAAGCCTTGAAACGGAAACCAAAAGCTCCGACGAATCTTATTCTTGGAAAATTGACCGCCATCGATCGGACTAATCTGGTGATGACCATCGAGACTAAAGGAGGTAAGTCCACGGCCTGTTTTATCACTTCACAAACACGTCTTTTCAAGGAGGGGAAACCTTCAACTTTCAGTGACGCGACACTCGGAGATTCGGTACAATGCGTTTTTGCCAAATCCAAAGATGGAAAACTAAATGCTGTTACTGTCGAGTTTGGCACAGCACTTAAGAATTCGAGCCAGCCAACTCCCACCCAAATCCCAAAGAAAAAAACCAAGATTAGCGAACTTCCTCCGGCACAACCCCCCGTCATCATTCCCCCGCAGGAGTTACCCCCCATAGCCCCACCCCTCAACCCATAACCGGTGGATCAGTTCTGATAAAAGACCTTAGAATGGTCAGGGATCGGGATAACACCAAGGCTGGATGTATCCTGTTTTGCCTGTCGGTTTTCATCCCCATGAACGCCAAAGAGAGTGTGGGAAATGTCATTGAGCCGATTGAAGTTGGAATTGGCACGGGTTCATTGGATTGATCATGGGTGGGATGAATACTTATTTGCCAAACCCAGTCCCCACGCACGAGGGAAAACCCTTTGTTTATTTGAACGCGGCTCTATCTCTGGATGGCAAACTAGCTCCCGCGAGCCGATTTTTCGAACCTTTTACGAACATTCACGATGTGAGGATGATGCATCTGTTACGCACGCGTGCTGATGCGGTTATGGCAGGAATGCGAACCTTAGAGAATGGTCAAGTCACCATGGGTTCTGGTGGTAGAAACTATGAAGCCATTCGACTGCGAGAAGGTCGCCCACGTTGCCATTTGCGCGTTGTGGTGTCTGGTTCAGGAAAAGTTCGAACTGACCTTCCCATTTTTCAAACACCACATTCTCCCATCATACTTCTGACAACCCACCAAGGGAGTGAACAACTTCCCGCTTATTTTAAAGGCAAAGCAGAGATTTTTTCCTGTGGTGAAATATCAATTGATTGGAATGCCGCTTTGGGTCATTTGCGATACCAATGGGGTGTTCATTCCCTGTTGTGCGAAGGAGGAGGTGAACTTAACGGATCCCTGATCAAGGCGGGTGTGGTCGATGAAATATACATCACTATGGCTCCAGTAATATTTGGGGGACGGAACGCCCCTACCTTGGCAGATGGCAGTGGTTTTTTAAAACTTTCCGAGGCGTCGCAATGGAAGAACGATCAAAAGTATCGCCGTGGAAATTGTCTCTTTTTGCGTTACAAAAAATCAATGCCCGACCGTATTCCTACCAAGAGACGGACCAAACAACCATGATCAGGCGATACGCAGCCAGAGTGTTTTCAAATATCCGGGTTGCTGCCGATTCATCGGAAAATCAATGGGCTGTGGAGCAAAATGTTTCCGCAGAATTTTACGCCCCTTGGAAGCGACAGTGCTTTCTATCGATGTAACAAACGACTCCGGTTTAAGTGTCGCTGTATTTGAAGAGGCCAGCATTGTTCCACCGGGAGCCAGTAGAGGGAGTGCAGCGAGAATAAGTTTAGAATAGTCCTGTTCGGCCTTCCAGATTCCAGAAGTCTTGGATTGCGAAAAGGTGGGAGGATCGAGAATTATCACTTGGAATTGTCGGCTTTTTTTCTCAAATCGTCTAAACCATTCGAAAACATCGCCAAAAATGAAATCATGAGAATTTGGATCCAGACCGTTTAGGCTAAAGTTCCTTTTTCCCCAATCGAGGTATTTCTTAGAAAGATCTAAACTTGTAACTTTGGCACCAGCCAAGGCGGAGCAAACTGAAAACCCGCATGTGTAGGAAAACGCGTTCAATACCTCTGAATTTCTCAACCCTCTCTGCACAACAGGAAAATCAATAGCGACGTAATTTTCGAGTAACCGACGTCGATTTTCTCTTTGATCGAGGAATAGTCCGACAGAATAACCCTCACCAAAGTTGACCTCAAAAGTAACGCCGTTTTCTTTAATGGTATTTGAATCATTCTTTATTCCGTCTGTAAAAGAGAACAATCGAACGGGGGAGGTTTCGGTATTGGATTTAGTGCGGACCGATTTGATCGATCGTTTGTGATACGCGCCGGCAAGTTGCCATTTTTCAGCAAGGCTTTTCAACTCGGTGATCTGCGCCATGTTGAGCTCCCGCTCGGATTGGGACAACAGCCAATCTCCCAAACGTTCGACGAACCAACCGGGGTGGCGATCAGGGATACCGTGCCACATGCGCCATGCTGTTGTGTCGAATGGATTAACCACGGCACTACGTAATGGAGCAGCAATTTCCACCATAAAATCCACAGGAGCGTGGAATTCTAATATTTTTCGAGTCACGGGGTGTTGAATGCGCAATCGTTCTGCGTGCAGGCAAACACGTGGAAATGCAGTTCCCCCATAAACCTCATCTCCCACCAATGGGCAGCCTCGAGAGCTTGCATGCACTCTGATCTGGTGAGTTCTGCCCGTGAGGGGTCGAGCACGGATAAGCCAACCTAGTTGCGTTTTACCTACCGAAGTAAAATGCGTCTCTGCGGCCACGTCTGCTGTCTCAACAGATCCAACGACGTATTTGTCGCCACTCCGGAGAATGCCCGTGTGAACACGCCCCAATAATCCTGAAGGGGATCGATCTGTAATTAAAAGGTATTCCTTCTCCACCGTGCGCGACTCAAACTGTTGGGTCAGAGATTTATTCGACAAGGCAGACTTGCTGAAAAGGAGGATCCCGGAAGTTTCTTTATCCAGCCTTTGTATGGTGGCCAATGATGCCCATTTGGGGTGACGATGACGCAACCATTCGTAAATACCCTCCCCTGCATAAGGGGACGGAGCATGAGTATTAAGGCCAGCGGGTTTATTGACTACCAAGAGGTGGTCATCCTCATAAACCACGCATTGAGGGGTTGCACTCACCAAAAAGTCCAAGCTCCTTTCGTGAGTATCCAAATTGCTAACAAAAAGTTCGTGATCGCATGAGCAACCATCGATTCCCCTAATGTTCCGGATCGACAAACGAGCCATTGAAAACACAACCCGCAAAGAATTCCTGGGAGCCATTGGGAATGTGCGAATCCGAAAAGTAAGGAGGTCACAAAAAATGGCATCCAACGGAAACCCAGCAAGGGAACGTTTGAATAATCCTTATTTGCTACATAACGATAAAGGAAGGAGCGGTAAAATACTTCCTCCAACGGAGGGACAATCAGGCTGGAACCCACTACCCGAATCACGAAGAAAAACCATGCCAGATTGGCACCTTCACCAAAGGTTGAAAAGGGATTCCAATGAATCGCCCCGACCCCACCCAGTTTTGGGTAGAAAGAGTCAAGCCCCACCCACAAAGCACACACCAAAACTCCTACTCCGACAGCACGCGGTGTGATCCTCCAACGCATTTCTGGAACAGACGACCAAGTCAGATACAATAGAATGAACCCCACGACGCACTTCGCTAAATAAATCCAAAACTTACCTTGCTCCCCGAACTGTCCTTGAATCGCCGTCAGCAAAAGAAATACAATAAATGGAATCGTTCGAACAAGAAGCGGTGAAGATGTGAGGTATTTGCGCAGAATGACCATGCGAATATTTGGTGTAAAATTAGTTTCTTTTGAATTTACCAGCTAATTGAAGGTATCGAATAATACAAAAGAGCCACAGCCAATGCGGGCTTTCTGTTCAGAGTATCCAAGCGAAACTTACCGTTCATACGCTCTATTGGTTCTTCTTTTTTCGCCAGTAGAACATGCGCTCTAGTCCTGTGCGATTGGAATAGGAGCGTGGTATCCAATCTTTTAATAGGTCAAATTCAGATTCAAAACGTTGGCAAACTTCCTCTCGTGTTGTCCCATAAGGCGGACCATCCTCGTCAGGGATGATGTAATGAACGGCCAACAAGCATCCTCCTTTGCGCACGGAACGAGCCGCAGCCCTGACATAATCTGCGCGATGCTCAGGCTGAATGGCACAGAATAACGTGTGCTCAAAAAGCCAATCGTATTCCGTTGGGTGATCGTTCTTTAAAAAATCCCCTTTGCTAAATTGTGCCGTGATACCTTCAGGAGTTAACTCGCGGGCTCGGATGATAGCGGTTGGAGCAATATCCAAACCTAATGTATCGAAGCCAGCTCTCGCCCAAGCACGGACGTCATGCCCAAATCCGCATCCTGGAACAAGGACAGTGCCGCCGTCAGGCAGTTTTTCGTTCAGCAGGAAATCAACCAGACCGGGGGAAGGTTCTCCCTTGTCCCATTGCGTGTCCTTATTTTGATACTTTGATTCCCAATCAGTTTTTTCGGTATGGGTCATAAAAGAATGGGTCTCTCAAACTGGATCAGTCGCCCTTCAGGAGATCTCGTAACCGCTCCTTCGCACCGCCAACAATGGCATTACCGTGAGCAAAAACCATGTTGTCGAAGTTTAATATCAATAGCGGCTTCAAATTATTTTTCAATAAAACCTGATTTTGACAATATTTGGAAGGGAGCAGCTCCAGTCCTCTCTCAAGAGAGTTAATGAGCCCGTCTCCCATGATCATTAATTTTTTTGATTCATCGAATAATGCAACCTCACCTTGAGCTCCTCCAACTAAAGGATGAGCTTGGAGACCAAAAAAATCGTTGGGAACCAGAGGGATCCGCTTCACTCTCCCATCACTGACTAAATCGTCACTGTGGGTGTAAATTTTACCGAGCTTATTCCAATCGTCAGTCGCACGATAATGATTCACGTTTGTAATCACAATGGCTTGGACATCCAATCGGTAATTGAATGGAACACTAGCTATTTGCGTGAGCGGAATCGGATCGATCACAACGATTCCACCTTGGGTTTCAACCGCATGAGACGTCAGCACAAACTTATGCAGTGTTGAATACCCACACCAACTCCACAACCCTGGTAATGGAGCTTCCACCTGCTGAGCTAGTGGAAGTATCTCCTGTGCCATGGGCAAACCCGATCGAGTTAATCGATAGAAACTAATTGGCCATTCTCTCTTGGAGAAAGTCCCAATAAAAATGGAACAGCGCGTTCAGCCCAGCGAGCGGGTGAAGGATAACTCATCGCCGATGATCCGAAGCAACTTCGCAGCATGTCGGTATCAATAATTCCGGGATTGAATGGAATTGCTGACATCCCGGCCGGGAGTTCCTTCGCCAAAGCTAAAGTAAGTCCCTCAATCGCGTATTTGGAGGCACAATACGGGGCGACATCAGGAGCAGCGGATCTTCCCCACCCTGAGCTGAAGTTGATGACAACTCCCTTTTTTCTTTTAATCATGCTTGGCAGAAAACTTCGCAATACCGAGTGAACCCCTTTGACGTTGATGTCCATGACTCGACTAAATTCATCAGTGGGCACATCCCAGAGCGGAGCATTTTTGTTGATGATTCCTGCGTTATTAATCAAGAAATCTGGGGTTCCAAAGTCAGCCAGAACATTGGCTGCCCAAGCAGATACCGCATCACTATCCGCAACATCTACCACACTAAAATGATGCGGCTTGTTATAGCATCGTTGCAATTCCTCCACTTGGGAGGAATCACGACCACAACCGGCAACCCTAGCACCGGACTTAATGAAGCCTTCCAACAAAGCCCGTCCCAGACCACGGGTAGCGCCCGTCAACACAATCAATTTAGCTGTTCTCGCCATACAAGTTCAAAAATACAATTCACACCGCCCTGCACTATAATTAGAAACACCGATTTCACTTTTGGGTTACCCAAGGGAATCTCACAGGATTCATTGTCGAAAAAAAGTTTCTGCAACCGTGAATTATTCGCAGCAACACTTCTCATGAAACTGCCCGTGTGAATAACTCAAAGCCAACATGTTTCCGAACTACCTAGACAAGCTATAAAGGCTTAGGGCTGAAGCAAAAGAAAATTAATTTCTCAAAATATCGGAGACGACTTGACAAAATTATTCCGATGCAAAAACTCGGCATCACTATGAATTCAATCGTTGTAGAAGAATTTGCCGATGCCACAATCAAAACCAAGGCGAATATCTATTTCGATGGTAAAGTCGTCAGCCACACCGTTTTATTTCGTGACGGTTCCAAAAAAACTTTAGGTTTAATTTATCCAGGTAAATTACATTTTGGAACACAGGCATCCGAACGAATGGAAATTGTAGCAGGGAGTTGCAACGTGACGCTGGATGGGCAATCCCAATCGATCTTCTTTCAAAAAGGACAACTCTTCGAAGTCCCTAGTAATTCTGGATTTGAAATCGAAGTGACCGAAGGAATTTGTGAATATATCTGCTCATTCCTTGTCTGAGGTTTCCTGTGTAACAGGAGGGCGTATCACAAATTTAGAACCTATATTCAAAGGAAAGCCTGCCAAGAATTGTTCGGTTAATAATCGTCGCCCGCCTTCGCGTTGAATTTCCAATAATCGCAACGCGTTCTCACCACAAGCTACAGTTAATCCTTTTTTGTCCTGTCCTATAATGGTTCCCGGGACACCGACTCCTGGCACTGCTTCACCTTTCAAAACTTTGATTAAATGTAGCCTTTGGGTTCCTTCCCAATAGGAAAACGTTCCAGGCCATGGGGTCAAGCCATTGATCTGATTCACAATGGCGACGGCAGGCATCGTCCAATCAATCGCCCCATCCTCTTTCACGATTTTCCGTGCGTAGGTTGCTCCTTCGGGCTGTGGAATGGCAACCATTGTGCCATCCATCCAATCAGGCAGGATGCGGAGTAAAAGGTCGGGAGCCAAAATTGCCAACCGATCATGTAATGTCTGGGCGTTATCAACCGAAGAAATCGGGGTGGAAATTTTAGAGATAATCGGGCCTGTGTCCAACCCCACCTCCATTTGCATCAACGTCACGCCCGTTTCGGAGTCTCCATTGAGTATCGGCCATTGAATCGGGGCTGCCCCGCGGTATTTCGGTAGCAGGGATGTGTGGATGTTAATGCATCCTCGCCTAGGCAGGTCTAGGAGGGATTGAGGCAAAATCTGACCATACGCGAACACGATGATCACCTCCGGTGCAAAGGTGCGAATCGTATCAATAAACTGGGCATCCCTAACTTTAAGCGGTTGCCAGCACGAAATACTATTTTCATGTGCAAAAACTTTTGCCGCACAAGGTTCCAATTGTAAATTTCGACCTTTGGGTTTATCCGGTTGGGTCACAATTCCCACCACGTCAATGAACGAAGCGCTGTGCAGTGCTCGCAATGTGGGTAGGGTGATGCTCGGAGTACCAAAAAAGACCAATCGAATCGGAGCAGGAACAAGCATCAAACACGAGTGAGAATATCTAGGATGTTCCGGAGCACTAGCACTGGGCTTTGTGTGGAATCCACAGTGTGAACCAATGCCGCTCCGTAATGTTCGAGAACTGGTTTTGTTTCATTCTCATAAATGGACAAACGGTGTTTGATGACATCCAAATTTGCATCATCCAAACGGTTTTCACGCAAGGCACGCCTCTGCAGACGCTCAATCATTTTGTTGTGATCCGGGCAGGTCAAATTGATCAATGCCTTGACATCCAATGTCTCCGCCAACATCTCGGCTTGGTGTGGATTGCGGGGAATACCGTCTAGGACAAGAGTATCGCGATCTCGGTCGAATCTCCCGCTTTGCTCAGCAAAACGTATATTGTTTCGCCACAGTCGGATCGTCGCTTCGTCGGGAACCAACTCGCCACGGCTGGAATACTCAATGAAAATGCGACCCAATTCATGGTCGATCGTCAGATTGCGGAACATATCTCCGCAGGCACAGTGATAATAATTGGGGATCGTGCCCAATATTTTTCCTTGGGTTCCTTTGCCCGATCCCGGTGCACCAAATAACAATACCGAGCGGTAACGTGTTTCCATGACGCCTCCTTATTTTGCGTCTTTATGACGCAGGATGACTTCGCTGATCGAAGTAAATGGGACTCCAACTTCCGTAGCACCTTGCAACATTTGAATGTGAATCTCTGTGGCAGAAATGCGACTGATTCTCCTAGCAATATAATCGGCTTTGGGAGTTCGGAAAACCAATACTTTATCCTTGTCTCCATCTGAAGCAACCATCCGGAAAAAGCCAGAGAACTTGGTTTCAAAAAATCGACGGTCGAATGTTGTGTCACTGCGCTTGAAGGTCTGGGGACCTCCATCCACAACGGCAACTTTGCCGTGTCCCGCAACACCCAAGGCTCCCGGTGTCGCCTTCTTTTCTTCAACCGCGCCCACAGCCGGTTGAGCACTGTGATCGAGACCTTCGTCGTCCGAAGCCTCATCTGGGACAAATAAATAGAGAAGTGGACCGAGAACGGGAAAGAGCATGGAAACGCCTACGACAACAAAAACAGGTCTGGATCGAAAACGGGCAATCTCCACCGCAGCGTAGAGATTTGCCAGATAGAGGGAGATTAAAATCAAAAAACCAATAGGAGTGCCCAAGGACGGCAAGAATTTTTGTTTTCCATCGGGCAAATCAACCCGAGGAACATCCTTGAGACGAACCTCTTTTTTTTGAGCGCGTTCTCGTTGTTTTTCATCGACCGACTTTTCTATAAACGGGATGGCGAATTTGGTGGCGTTGGTATCGTTGGCGAGTTCGACCAATGTTTCCTGAGACAGTCGCCCCCAAGGAACGAGGGGGGAAAATCCTCCCTTTTCCAATCGTACCACCAATCCATCGTCAGTGATCGCGGCAGCGTAGCCCGTGTAAGAATCACCATTGTTCAACTTGAATTGGTTCGTCAACTCCTTAGCCCATCCAGCGACGGCGAATACTATCAGGACACTCCAAACAAGTGATCGTCGAATCAAACTCAGCATATACCGGCTCTGAATAGCAAAGCGCGAGCCAAGATGAAACCAAAAAGGACAAATAAACGGTTGCTTTTTTATGGACGCAATTCCCTCAGTCACTGAAAACGCGGATCCGCGCAGCACTCGAATGCCATATAAACAATATAAAGTCGGTCGTCGTAAGAAGATTTTTTGAAATCTGGTTGAATGTCCACCGTTAAGTTAGATTGACGCTGAGTATTGAATCAATAAGCTTCAAATCCGAACCACATGAACAAACTCATTTCCTATGCCTTCGTTCTGAGCTGGATTCTTTCTAGCTGGAGATCGTCAGCCGCCATCACCGAAACTGCATTGGATCGGTATATCGCCCAACCCGATCCTGCCTATGAATATCGACTGAT
>CAMBHS010000047.1 GCA_945867235.1 Akkermansia muciniphila | reverse complement strand
ATCGATAACTACGACTCATTCACCTACAATTTGGTTCAATACTTGGGGGAACTAAAGGTGGACGTTTTGGTGCAACGAAACGACCAGATTACCCTCGATCAAATCCGCGAATTGAAACCAACCCGGATTTTGGTTTCACCCGGTCCGTGTTCCCCTCGAGAGGCCGGACTCTCCAATGACATTATCCGAACCTTTGGCCCCACCATACCGATTTTCGGTGTATGCCTAGGACACCAATGTATCGGTCACACATTTGGGGCAACTGTGGGGATCAATTATCGCATGATGCATGGGAAAACTTCACCGATTAAGCACAATGGCCGCGATCTTTTTCGAGAGATGCCCAATCCGTTTGCTGCGACTCGGTACCATTCTCTGGTCATTCAACGAGATACTATGCCCGATTGTCTTGAAATCACCGCTGAAACCGAAGAAGGAGAAATCATGGGAATCCGGCACAAGGAATTCCCTATTTGGGGCGTGCAATTCCATCCTGAAAGCATTCTAACGGAAAGTGGACGCAAAATTTTGGAAAACTTTTTAACGCTGCCGCAATAAATCCCCTTCATCCGACTCAGAAAAAAGGATTCACCTCATGTTGTTCACCGATCGTGGTTAATGGTCCATGACCAGAACAAACCAAGGTCGTTTTTGGCAGTGTAAAAATGTGCTTTCGAACCATTTGTTTTAAAAGTGCTGATGATTGGTTCGGACGTCCCATGGAACCTGCAAAAATACAGTCGCCGACTATAGCGACCCCCGGAGCTCCTTCCGGAAAGTTTTCCACAATGTAGGTGACCCCATCCTCACAATGTCCAGGAGTTTCCCTGTTCGTAATCCGTAATTTACCTAGGGGAATGGAGTCACTGGCTTGGTTCCTTTGATCAGCAGGTGAACTCTTCATATTGGAATGCAGTCTTATTGTCGGAAAACGCTCCCGCAGTGGCGTGATCGCTATGATATGATCTTCATGGGAATGCGTAATGAACAAGTGCTGAAGTTGGAGTCCGTTAGTTTCGATCATTTGAATGACCCCTGAAACATCAAACCCGGTGTCAAATAATGCGGCTTCTCGGGTCTCAGCGTCCCAGATTAGATATGAATTCACAGTCATATCATCGCCCGCAGTGGTGAAAACACGCAATTCTTTGAAAACGGAAAAATCCACTGGAGCTGGCAACCAGCCCGCCTCAATCTTTTCTAATTTCGCGGCATTCAGATCGATCAACGGCGCGAAAGCTTGATAGTTCGGACGTTTGATCACGATGCCGGATTGTTCCAGTGATGCGAGTTCATCTAGGCTTAGTCCGGATGCTTGGGCCACTGTTTCTGGGGCAACCCCGGCGGCAGTTCGAGCCTTACGTATAATATCTCCCAAATGATCTTCGAGCGTCATGGACAAATCATTAGCGAAGTAACACTCCGTGGCAAGCAAAGCTCCTATCGGGTTACCCACTAAAAGTTGCGATCGGGCGAGAGGTTGCAAGATCTCCGGGCAATGGTAACTTTTTTATGTGAATCTAATTCTAGTGAGTTTGATCAGTGTTTTGCTGAGCACAAATGAACCTGCACCACTAAGTGTCGTGATCGCTCACGCGGTGGCGGAAGCTACAGCCAAACAATTGCACGTCACGACCACGAATGATCCCGTTTACAAAGAACTTCGCAGGATCATGGTGCAAGATGAAAAAGCGAATGATGATGTAAACAAGTGGACCAAAGAATGGGAGGAGTTCGAAAAACAAGGTGCGGGAACTCCCAAGGCCAGTCTTCAATTACGCGCGGATCAACGCTTTCAAGAAATCGAGACGCTCTACAAAAACTACTTGGAGATTCATCCCAATTACGCTCCGGGCCATATGGCCTACGGTAGTTTTCTTTACGATATTCACGAAGAAAACAAGGCGGTGGATGAATGGGAAAAAGCTCGAGAACTCGATCCTCTCAATCCAGCTTCATGGAATAATTTGGCCAACCATTTTGGTCATCGGGGTCCGGTAACCAATGCTTTCGTCTATTATGCAAAAGCTATGGAACTCAATCCGCTAGAGGTTATCTATGTTCACAACCTTGCGACGACACTTTACCTATTCAGAAAAGATGCCCAAGAGTTTTTCAAAATAACGGAGCAGGAGGTTTTCGATCGATCATTAACTTTATATCGTAAGGCGATACAAATTACCCCTTACGATTTTGTCCTCCAAAGTGACTACGCTCAATCCTACTACGCCATCCGCCCCATGCGTGTTAAGGAAGCCTTGGGGGCTTGGAACCAAGCCTTATCACTTGCGCCTAGTGCCCTTGAACGCGAAGGGGTTTACCTTCATTTGGCACGAATAGAACTTAACTCAGGTCAATTCATCGAAGCACGTTCGCATCTCAATCTCTGTACAAATACTGAGTTGAAGGAATTGAAGCAGCGGTTGATCAGGAATTTGGAACGTAAAGAAAATCCAAACGAAACGAATTCGGTTCGATCTAATTTACAGTTGAATTGATTCCGGTTTGGCAGGAAGTAAAGAACCGATATTTTACGCTTGGATTTCAATTTTAGCCGAATAACAGTGTCGCATGGCTGTAACGAAATGCACTTCTTGGCAATTGAAGAATCCAATCGTTTTTGGACTTCTTTTTATTGCTGCCCTGCTACTCCCTGCTTCTGGAGCGGTGTTGAGTAGCGATGAAATCATCCAAAAAATTCAAAACAGAGCCATATCGCTGACTCAATCCACCAATGGGGCCTCCTACGAATTTTTCAAAAAAACCACCGTCAAGCAACTGGATGGAACTTTAGCGAAAACAGGCGACACAAAGGTTTCCCTGTCAAAAGTGACTCAACAATTTGGCGTCTCAAAAAGCCAATTGATCAGTGTCAATGGAGTTCCTTCGGAGCCATCAAAAGGTACGTCAGAAGACCTTTCCAAAAAAAGAACTGAAGGACGAACAATCTCCGAAGGAACTCGAAACAAAAATCCATGGCTGAATAATAAACTCATCCAAAAATTCGTGTTCCAAGTGGTCGGAGAGGAAAATGTAGCGGGTCGCAAATGTTGGGTCATGGAATTCAATCCTAAGAAGGTTGACCTACCCAAGGAGGAAATGGTTGATCGTTTTCTCAAACAACTCCGCGGAAAAATAGTGGTTGATCAGGAGGAATTCGAGGTCGCAAGATTCGAGTTGAATCTGGTGGAAAAAGTGAGAATTTGGGGAGGATTGATAGGATCGCTGGATAATTTAACGGTGACCGTTCATCGAGGTCGTCAAGACGACGGCGTTTGGATCGATGCATCTTCCGCCACACAGATTACAGGAAGAAAATTAATCACATCGACAAGCATCCGCATCATGGAGGAGACGTTCGACATTAAAAAGGCACCTTCTAAACCATCCGACAATTCTAAAACCTAGAATTCATTATTTATTCATCAAGTTTTCTTGCTTGTTGGTTCAGATGGCATGGGCTATGCTTAAAAGTGTGATACACAGAAATGGAGTGCAATGTGACTACCTTTAATTTTCATTTCGGATTTCGCCACCTCGGGTTCAGCCTGTTGATTTTTTTAGCCACTCTATCCGCGCAAGCAGATACAGCCACGATTGATCTCACTCTCACTAATCAGCAAAAACTGATTCGTCTGCCGATCCTCCCGGCAACGGACGCATACAAAGTTTTTTCGACGACGAATATCGGTGGGAAATTTATTGAAACCACCGACGGTGTGATCACGGGATTTAATTGGATGGCTCCATTAAAAGGTTCCAGCGAGTTTTACCGCGTAAGCTCCGTTCCCCTCACTCCAGAAGCTCTGCTCCGGGCAACCGTATTAAGCAAACTTGCTTACGGGGCGACTCCTGATGAACTGACGCGTGTTGCGAGAATTGGTTCCGACGCTTTTATCCAAGAACAACTCGCGCCAGAATTGATTGTTGAAAATCTTTCAATCGATGAGACGAGCACAGGAACCGGATGGAGGCGTGTCACTGTTACTGGAACGGCATCATCCCCGGACATTTATCTCTATCTCAGCTCAGTCGGCGATGTGTATTTGGACGATATCAAATTTGTCGCCGGCACAGTTGCGGAACAAGGAGCCAACCTTCTCAAAAACGGCGACTTTGAGCTTCCCATCTCTCCGACTTGGACAGTTGCTACGAATATGGAAACGTCCACCTTGAACTCAGGATTTATACACGGTGGAGCGGCGAGCCTGCACATGGTTTCTACTTCCGCCGGAAGCTCCAAAGGCTCGTCCATCTGGCAGACAATGGCGGGAGTCACTTCGGGTAATACTTACACACTGAGTTATTGGTGGCACCCGGCTTCAACCGAGTATCCCGACCTTCGACTGCGTCTCTCTGGGAGCGGGATATCGAGCGTTCCACTCACTTTGCGCACGCGGTTGGACAATCAACTCGCCAGCGTGGATGATCTCCGAGCATGGCACATCATGCGGGCGGTAAGGTCCCAAAGGCAGTTGCAGGAAATCCTGACTCAATTTTTTGAAAACCATTTTGTAACCCATGTTTCCAGATCCCGTGAGTATCTTGATCGCACCTATAACGACGGAAATCTGATCGACAAAATCGCAACCGGTTTCGAGTTCAAAGAAAATCAGAAATGGCGTGCGGCACTCCAAAAACCCGCATGTACTTTTTCTAATTTATTAACGATCAGCGCGGAGAGTCCGGCGATGTTAATTTACCTCGATACCGTTGACAGCAAGGGGAACGGCAGCAATATCGCCAATGAGAATTACGCTCGTGAATTGCTCGAACTCTTCACCGTTGGTGTTGACAATGGCTATGACCAAAATGACATCACCATGATGTCCCGTTGCTGGACAGGATGGTCGGTCGACATCCTCAATAAGACTAATGAATTTAATCCTCTCTCCCCGCGTTCGACGGTTTTCATACCCGGGGCAACCAATACGGCGACAGCAAGCCTCGTGGGTGTATGGGCGTTTCGCTACAAGTCGGCGAATCATAACGTGGCGGCCAAAGCTATGTTCGCGGGCAAGACTGTCCCGTCACGTTTCGGCCCTCCCTACGCAGGTCGGAGTTATGCGTTAACAATACCCGCACGCACCTCTACGGCGGGTATCCAAGATGGCTATGATGTCATCCGACATCTTTCCAATCTCCCGTTCACTCAGGAGTATATGGCCGTCAAATTATGTCAGCTTTTTGTACATGACGATTTTGAAATCGGCTACGACTTCACAGATCCCGACCTTTCCCCAGAAGGAAAGCTCGTTTATGCGTGTATGCAAGCTTGGGAAAACAATATGCCCAAAGGTCAAATTCGTAAGGTGCTCAGCACGATATTCAGTTCGCAACTCTTTCGAGGAAACGACGGATCCAATCATAAAGTGAAAACTCCATTGGAATTTACGGTGAGTGCAGTCCGTGCACTTCGATCCACGAGCACCAATGGCACAATGACCGCCGATACGGATGGTTACTCCATTCCCACAACCTTGAACCGGATGGGATCCATGCGACTTTTCCAACGAGCAGAACCCGACGGTTACACGGAAACAGCTCCCGGTTGGATCAGTGCGGGCACGTTGGCTGAAAGACTTCGGTTTGTGCAATCCTTTTGCATGGCGAGTGGGGCGACTGGAAAATCGGACGCCGGAGCGGCAAATACCTCCGACCCCGTCGCTCTCATGAAGAAAAACTTGCCACCAACGGACTGGGGCAAGGGTGATGCGGTGGCAAGATACTTTGTCGGTATCCTATTTCCTGGTGAAGGACGAGCCAACTTGGACAATTACACTCGATTGGCTACCAAATTCCTGAATACCAGCGACGATGGAGTGGTCACATCACTGCTTTCCGCCTCAACACTTTCAGCCGCGAACTATGACACGCGAATCCGTGGTGCTGTGGGTCTCCTGATGACCCTACCACGCTTTCAGGAACAATAACGAAAATTGATTCATTCCTTCCTCAACTAATATGAGCCAATTAAACCTGATCACACGCCGTCACTTTTTCAACCAGAGTGCCAAGGTCGGAATCACCGCCGCCTTATCCTCGCTGATCGACATCCCCATGGTGGCCAAGCGTGCATTGGCAGGTGATGTTGCCGATGGATTAGGGCTTAACGGGAAAAAATTATTGTTTATTTTTCTACGCGGTGCCAATGACGGACTCAACTCCGTCATTCCTGTCGGCGATAGTGCTTATAACCTTACCAACCGGCCCCAGATCATGATTCCGTCAGACCCTGGGTTGGATTACTCCGCGTCCGGTGGGTGTGATTTTCCAGTGAACAGCAGTCCGACAGACCCAACTTTCAGTTACGATATGGCGATCCGTACTGGAAACGGATTTGCCGGTCTGCACCCAGCACTCAAGTTCCTAGCTCCCGTGTATAATGCTGGTGATCTCGCCATGATCCACCGCGTGGCCTACCCGAAACAGTCCCGATCCCATTTCGACTCCCAGTCCTATTGGGAAACGGGGGATCCGAATAAATCCTTGGTTAAGGACGGAATTTTTTACCGTACAATCCTTGAATCGGGTCTTGCCAACAAGTCCGCGCTCACAGGCGTCTCGATCCAAAGTTCCCTGCCCTTGAGTCTGCGTGGATCTGAGGCAGCGATGACAAACCTTACAGATCCTACGCGTTACAACCTTTTTGGAATTCCGAACACCGCCCAAGGCAACAACAAGGCGGATGCCTATTTGCGCGAATCTGCAGGACACAGGTTCCCTGGAAAACGGAATCGCGATCTTCTTTCCCTACAGTATAAAAATTTGAATGACACCCTAAATATATTTGCTCAACTGGATTTTTCGGAAGCGGGAAATATATTCACGGATGACGCACCTATCGATGGAGATGATGTCGCGTATAATTTGTTCCCGACTTCCAATGCAAAAAATGGTGGATATGCGGCTCATGGGAACGCAGGCAACAAATACGTTGTGGATCCGGGTTCCTATGATTTCTTCACCAACCTCCGAGCCGCCGCCACAGTGCTGAACAAAACCGATGCCATCATCGCTGGAACGCAAATGGATGGATTCGATACCCACACTTTGCAGGGTGCAGCCACAGGTTCTCACGCGAATCTTCAAAAGCGCATTGCTTGGTCCATCTATGCCTTACGGAAATACTTCACGAAGTATGCCGACAAAGCTGCATGGAAAGATGTGGTGGTCGTGACGATGTCAGAGTTTGGTCGCACATCGGTGGAGAATTCTGACGCTGGAACCGATCACGGCGAAGCGGGAGTTATGTTCGTCGCCGGTGGTTCTGTCAAAGGTTATGGCAAGGCTGGTGTCAAAAATTCAGTGTATGGTGTCAGTCCCACCGATAGCGTTCCTTGGCAGGTGGGTCCCACAGGATCGATGTTTGGCGATAGCAGCAAACGTTACCTTAAAAGAGCGGTGGATTATCGTTCTGTTCTCGGCAAGGTGATTCGCGACCATCTCGGTGCCACACAAGATCAGCTCAACCGGATCATTCCGGGTTACACGGTGGTGGGGGAACGACTTAAAGCGGGTGGAATCTCCACGAAAGATGGCGTTACGATCACGGGGGAACTTCCCATCGTTTAAGCCCCTTGGTTCCTTGGGGTGAAGGCTATTGTGAGGATTTGAGTCGCTTGACAACTTCCTCAGCCAAAACTTCATAAGCTGAAGCCCCAGCACTGTATTTATCGTAATGGATAATGGGTTTTCCAAAGCTTGGGGCTTCGGCGAGCCGGGTAGCTCGTGGAATCAATGTGTCAAAAACGAGGGGTCCGAAATGTTGCCGAACCTCACCCACCACTTGTGCGGCTAGTCGCGTTCTTGCGTCAAACATCGTCATGACGACTCCAAAAAGCGACAAGTTTGGGTTCACCCCGGAACCGCGAAGTTGTCCGATCAGGCGGTTGATCATCGAGATTCCTTCCAATGCGTAATATTCGCACTGCAAGGGAATCAACAGTGAGTCTGCGGCGGTAAAAACATTCAGGGTCAACACACCCAGTGCGGGTGGGCAATCAATGAGGATCAGATCGAATCGCCCTGAGTGGCGGACGGGTTCAAGAGCCATCTTGAGGCGTTGAATATGGTGATCAAGCCGAACCAATTCCACTTCTGCCCCACACATATCCACTTCACTGGGAATAACTGAAAGCCGATCGAAGGCGGTGCGTTGGATTTTATCCAGCATGGGCATTTCGCCCAGCAATGCTCTGTAACAACTACCACCTTCTGTTTTTTCCAGTCCGACACCGCTGGTAGCGTTCGCTTGAGGGTCGAGGTCTACGAGTAGAATGCGCCAACCTAGTGCCGCCAAGCAGGCGGATAAATTCACTGAAGTGGTGGTTTTTCCAACCCCCCCCTTCTGGTTAGCGACCGCGATGATTTTGGTTGGCAAGTTCAATCCTGTTTACATGACTCGTTTTACCAACGCCACATTAAGCAGACTAGAAACACGAGAGCATATTAACTCAGCGAGTGCCCATCCCTACATTTTGAACTGTTTGGAATAGCTTGCCTTCAGTTTTAATGCTGGGAGCAATGATGATTTCCGTTTCTTGAAACTCCTTGATACTGGCAGCTCCGACGTTACCCATGCAGGTTGTGATCGCTCCAACGAGGTTTTGTGAACCATCGTCAACGGTGGCGGGTCCAAATAAAATTTGTTCGACGGATCCGGTGACTCCGACCCGGATGCGAGTGCCTCGAGGCAGATTGGCATGAGGCGTCGCCATACCCCAATGATTTCCTTGTCCAGGAGCCTCCTTGGCTCTGGCGAACGCGCTGCCCACCATGACGGCATCTGATCCGCAAGCGAGAGCTTTGCAAACATCGCCACCTTTGTTCATACCGCCATCGGTAATAATTGGAATATATCGCCCGGTCTGTTTGTGAAAATAATCACGTGCCGCAGCACAATCGACGGTGGCGGTCACTTGAGGTACACCCAGACCCAAAACGCCTCTGCTAGTGCATGCAGCACCAGGTCCAACTCCAATTAAAACACCTGCCACACCACATTTCATAAGTTCCAATGTGACATTGTAGGTCACAGCGTTACCAATAAGGACAGGGATGTTCAGGTGTTTGGTGAACTCGGCGAGTTCTAGTGACTTGTATTGGGTGGAAATATGACGGACGGTGGAAACTGTCGATTGAACCACGAAAAGATCGGCTCCGGCTTCTTGAGCGATGGCAGCAAATCGTTCCGCTTTTTGTGGAATCGAACTCACGGCAGCAAGAACACCAGCTTTCTTTAATTCCTCAATGCGCCGGCTGATAAGGTGTTCCTTAATCGGTTCTAAATAAATGGTTTGAAGCAGGGATGTGATCTCATCCTTGTTGGCGTTAACCACTTGCTGAAGCACTTCTGAAGGATTCTCATAGCGTGTTTGAACGCCCTCAAGATTGATGACCCCTAAACCGCCCAGTTTTCCTATCGCGATACAAAATGGGACATCCGTCACCCCGTCCATTGCGCTGGCGATGATCGGGATTTTTAAACTGATGCTGCTTCCGTCCTTACGCGGAATAAGAAAACTAGTGTCCACTTCCAAAGGGTTGATAGTGATTTCGCCCGGTACAAGAGCTATCTCATCAAAGCCGTAGGTGACACGAGCTTTCCGATTGCGACCGATCCACATTCCCATAATTTATTTTCAGTCTGCGATACTAACGGCTTGGTGTTCTGTCGGACTAACGAGCCGAGGTTGAATGCCGTTAAAAATTAAACATTTCGTTAGTTTTGCCGCAATGCGGGCAACGCGAGCGATCTACGTCGGAGTCGTCCGTGTAAACGAAGGCACACCCCGTGCATCGGAAAATGTGATCTTCGCTCGGAGTCGGTTCAAAACGCTTCCTGCGCTGCTCGGAATATACGACCACAACAGAAAGTGCTGCAAGCAAAGAAACCATATACATCAACACCAGTAGGTCGACACTCATAAGGTGGTACTGCTGTTCGTGTGGAGGGTGGATAATTCGCCTGTAAACCACTGGAAATGAATCCACCCCCAAGTCAAACTTTGGTTATTAGGCGACGATAATGGATCATGTTGGGAAGAAAAACGGAGATTCTGGGCGACATGGAGAGCCTGCAGGTCAACACCTCGTGAGCCGCTGGTTTGCCAAATTCTGGCTATGCTAGTGGCTCCACTGGGTAAAACGGCGATTTGAACAACGGAATTGCTGAGAATATCCCCTCCTTGTTGGGTTGGAAGGTTGATTTTTGTAAGCGGAGTGCGGATGGAGATATCGCCACTCAAGAACCATCGCGAAGTCCTGTTTGGAATTTCCGTAGAGGGCAAGGAGACCGCGGGAGGAGGCGGTGGCAGATCGAGTTTCAATTCCCCAGGTAACGAACCTGCTAGGGAATATGGAATAAACGGATTTACGGGAACAATCTCCTGCGAATCCATAAAATCAGTCGAATTATCCCCAATCGATATATTGTAACTCGGTAGTCTTCGTTGCAACCAGGCCAATCCAGAGAATCCTGACGGGTGGACAGATGTGAAAACCCAAGGATCGCTCAATCTTGAGGTGGAATCAGTGTGCGTGGATACGGATGAATTTGCCATTTTCCAATGCGTATGCACGCTTTCGGATCTGATCACCAGCGGTTTACGACTGGACAAAGCAATCACGCATAGCAATTGCAACCCGAAAATGAAGGTGACAACTTGAACCCATCGCCGCCCAGACCACACCCTGATGTCGAAGGTATTCATAGCACCTACGGGGTCACTGCTGGAGGCCGCGATGGTCGTAAGTAAGGTCTTGTGGCGAACAAGACTTCAGCAAAACCTGACTTGCGAGCTAGGATACTCAAGGCGACAACCTTGCCATATTCAACCCCGCGGTCAGCTTGAAGAACCAAGGTTAACGGCTCACGACTATTTTTCTGCGCAGCGACAAATTTTTCACTAAGCCTCGCAATATCAATCATTTGGTTTTCGAAGAACAATTGCCCATTTAGGTTCAGTGCGACCACCAGACTTGCGTGGGTGGTTCCTGGAAGTTCGTCTGTTTCTGGCATTTCCAAGCGTGTCGATAAAGGTTTGATGATTACCGAAGCCTCGTCAGCAATTCTTTCAAATTCCGCGACAAGCTTGGGAGGTGTTCCAGGTTCTGTCGCGAGCCAGACCAAAGGGGGAGCTTTTCCTTCAATGGCTTGTTCGAGCCAAAGTTTGCCAAGTTGCCCAAGCCCCACCGGATCGCCTTTGTAATAGGCTTGCCCTTCGACCCCAATTTTCAAAACAGGAACAGCGTTTGTTCCCTTCCCCACCTCACCCAGTTGTAACAACAATCCGGGAGTAAAAGTGATGGTCGAATGAAGTAAAACCATCAAAGCGAACAAGAAAAAAACACCGACAGCGGGAGCAGCGTCTAAATGCCCCCTAAAAATCTTCGCGTTGCGAACAAATTTCATGGGCGATCTCTTTTTTCGTGAACAAGATTCAGAACTTCATTCGAAGCCTTCTCCATATCCAGAACAATTTCGTTCACGCGACTGACGAGGTAATTATACCCAGCATAGCCGGGTATGGCGATGGCCAATCCTAAAGCGGTTGAAATCAATCCCTCCCAAATTCCTTCAGAAAGTTGCCCCATGTGGGCGTATAATCCGGCCTGTTCGAGTCTATAGAATATTTTGATGAACCCGAGCACGGTTCCAAGGAACCCCATGAGAGGAGCGATTTGAGCCAACGTTGCCAATACGTTAAGCTTTTCTTCGAGACGGGGCACCTCGACCAGTCCAGATTCCTCCAGAGTTTCTCGAATTTCTTCCCGACTGAGTTCGCGGTTGATAATGGCAGTCTTGACCAATCGAGCCACGGGGCCCGGGGTCGCTTCACAAATGGAGAGAGCTTCCACCACGTTTCCGCGTTTGAAAACATTGCGAACGCCATTCAAAAATTCCGACGAATTGATCTGAGCGCGGTGGTAATGCAGGAAGCGTTCTATAAAAATGGTGATCCCCACCGCACTCGACAAAAGCAACAACCACATCATTAGGCCACCTTTGGCCAGCAACATCGGCAACATATTTCCGATTGTATGATTAAACCAAAAACTTCAAAGTGGAATTTACTCTCCAGCAAGAGCCTGATTCTCGTTCAAAAAAAACTAGTCCATCCAATCCGGCACCGGTGATTGTTAGAGAGATTTTTACCAAGTCGTTAAATAGACATTTCAGATCCATTTTTCGGTAGAGAAAACCTTGCACGACGCCGAGAAACACCCTACAAATTTGATGTTAACACATCACTTTTTACCAACATAATTTTTGCTTATGTCTCCACGAATTGCAGTTGTCGGTGTCGGTCGAATGGGTGCCAACATGGCTCGCCGCCTGAAGGAGACGGGGTTTACCATCACAGCGATTTTTGACGCTCGCACTAAGGTGGCCAAAGTGCTCGCGACCGAATTGGGTGCCGAGGCTTGCAGATCCTTAACGCGAGTGACGGAGCTTGCTGATGTCATCCTGACAGTCGTATCGGATGACGCTGCGATGGATAAAATATTTGCAGAAAAAGGAGCCAGTTTGCTCAAAAACGCCAAAGGACGACTTTTCATTAATTGCGCGACTATTTCTCCCAATACCCATTTGGTGGTAGAAAAACGAGCTGAAGCTGTAGGGGCGATGAGTTTGGAAACCTGCATGGCCTCCAGTATCACACAGGCTCGCGATGGGAGTTTATATCTCATGGTGGGAGGTCGTGAGGAGGCGTTCACTAGAGCCAAACCGATCTTGGAGAAATTAGCTGGATCCATGCGGTATGTTGGAAAAACTGGGGAAGCCGCCAAGGTTAAGGCACTCGTCAACATGGTGATGAATATCAACACGGCTGGGCTCGCTGAGGGTCTTGGGCTCGGGAAAGCACTCGGTCTTGATTTAGGGATGTTACGGGAAATTTTCAGCCAAACCGGAGCTAACTCGAGAGTTTTACAAACAGATGGCGAAGACATGCAAAACAGGGATCATTCCTGCTTCTTTAGCGCAGCACATGCTGCCAAGGATTCAGGAATCGCTCTAGATCTCGCAAAAACCGCCCGGTTAAATTTGCCTCTCGCTGGGGCAGCAAAAAAACAATTCCAGAAAATGGTGGAAAAGGGATTAGGGGAATTAGATAAATCGGGCATTGCAGAACTCACCTTTCCGGATCGGCATTCCTCCAAAAAATCGAAATCTGGCAAAGTTTAGATCCTCAATAAATTCAGCCGGCACTTTTGAAAAAAAATAACGTCTCGAAAGCCCATGCTCGTCATTCGCTTCAACGCACTTGGCGGCAAGCTTTGCTGGATGCTGTCCCTTTTGGATTAGGTCAGCACAAGCCCAAGCATTTCCGTGATATGTTGCGGGTGGTTTGGGAAAACAGAGATAACCTTCGTTATGCGTGGAAAGTAATTAGCAGGGGCGTTTGTGATGGTTGCGCCTTGGGGGTCGCGGGATTCCACGACTGGACCATAAAAGGAACTCACCTCTGCATGACGCGGCTCAATTTGCTGCGGTTGAATACAATGCCCGCTTTGGATATCCGACTCTTGGAGGATCTGAGCGAATTACAACATTTCGACAACGCGCAACTCAGAGCCTTAGGACGAATCCCATATCCTTTATTACGCAAAAAAGGCGAACCCGGATTTAAGCGAATTACCTGGGATGTGGCCCTTGAAAGGTTGGCACACCGACTTCGACAACTCTCTCCACGAGAGTTTGCATTTTTTCTGACCTCTCGAGGTGTCACGAATGAGGTTTATTACATGGCGCAAAAGGTCGCGCGATTTCTTGGAACCAACAATATCGATAATGCCGCTCGTTTATGTCACGCCCCAAGCACAGCGGCAATGAAACGCACGATTGGTGTTTCGGCAACCACCTGCAGTTATCAAGACTGGTGGGGAACGGATCTGATCGTGTTTTTTGGAGCTAATCCGGCGAATGACCAACCGGTGACGACCAAATACCTTCACGAAGCTAAAAAACAAGGCGCGAAAGTCGTGATGGTGAATCCCTATCTTGAACCGGGAATGCAACGGTATTGGGTGCCTTCCACACCATCGAGTGCGTTATTTGGCACAGCGATCACCGATCATTGGTTTCAAGTGTCTCAAGGGGGCGACATTGCTTTTTTATATGGAACATTAAAATGCCTTTTTGCCACGGGAGACATTGACCACCCTTTTGTAGAAGCAAATACAATTGGAATCGCAGAGTTGCGAGCGGCGACCGATAAGCTGGACTGGATCGAATTGGAGAATCAGGCAGGATTACCCAGAGCCAGCATGGAGGCGTTCGCTGGATTACTTGCACGAGCGAAGAATGCCGTCTTGGTGTGGAGCATGGGGATCACCCAGCATGTTTACGGTGCGGATGCCGTTCAGATGATACTCAACCTTGGTTTAGTTCGGGGTTATGTCGGTCGAAATCATTGCGGGCTCATGCCGATTCGCGGGCACTCCTCGGTGCAAGGAGGGGCAGAAATGGGAGCCTACGCGACCGCGTTTCCGGGCGGGAAAGCGATCAATTCAGAAAACGCTAAACTATTGGCCGCTGAGTATGGATTTCCGATCCCCGATTGGCCGGGATTGACCGCGCCTGAAATGGTGGAAGCAGGGGGCAGAGGTGATTTGAAATTTCTATACTGTCTGGGAGGAAATTTTTTGCGGACGTTACCCGATCCAGAACACGTGCGTGAGGCGATGGCTCGGATCCCACTCAGAGTCCACCAGGATATCATTTTAACGGATCAAATGTTCATCGAACCTAGTGATGAAGTCATGCTCCTTCCGGCTCAAACACGCTATGAGCAACAGGACGGGGGCACTGAAACGACGACTGAGCGCCGCATCATTTTTAGTCCAGAGATTGAAAGGCAGATGGGAGAAGCCCGAGCAGAGTGGAAGATACTTCGTGACTTAGCCTGTGCAGTTCTACCCGATCGCGGACATGAACTAGGTTGTGAAACCGGTTGGGCGATGCGGGAGGAAATCGCACGAGTTGTTCCATTTTACAAGGGGGTGGAAACGCTTCGAGAAACAGGTGATGCTGTCCAGTATGGGGGGCGCCATCTGTGTGAAGGAGGACAATTTCCAACTCCGGATGGCAAAGCCCATTTTCATACGGTTCCCCTACCCCAACTCTCATTAAAGTCAGGGCAATTCGAACTCAGCACACGCCGAGGCAAACAGTTCAACACACTGATTTATGCGGAGATCGATCCTTTCAACGGAGCCCCGCGTAATGCGGTGTTAATCAATCCCATTGATGCGGATCGCCTTCTCCTAAAACCGATGCAACGCGTCTTGTTGCAAAGTAACAGTGGTAAAATGGAGGCAAGGATTTTTCTCGCTCCTATCGCTCTCGGCAATCTTCAAGTGCATTGGCCCGAAGGGAATGGTCTATTGCAAAGTAATCTAAGAGATCCTGCTGGAGGAGTGCCGGATTACAATGCTCAAGTGACGATTAAACCACTCAACCAGACACTCACACATTGATGAACTCCACTTCGCACAGCGAAGTAACCGTAAATCGAATCACCGTGGGTAAAACCAATGCCCATCAAATAATCGATCAGGTGGCAAGAGAAGAACCTCTTGAGATCCGGATTGGGGGGAAATCCATCGCGATTACGATGCGAACTCCTGGCAATGATCGAGAACTTGCCGCCGGATTTTTATTGGCAGAAGGCGTTGTCACAAGACCGGATCAAATTATTGAAATTGCCCATTGTCTCAGCGGTGACACGTCGAACAATGGTAATGTCCTCAATGTATTTTTAAGTCCGCATGTTGAATTTGACCTACAAAAACTAACGCGTCATACCTTTGCCTCATCGAGTTGCGGTGTCTGTGGAAAAGCCACGATTGAATCGTTACGCCATACTTTTTCTCCGGTCAAAGACATTGGAAATTTCGATTTGGATTTACTAGCGAAACTGCCTGACCGAATGCGAGAGGCTCAATCTGGGTTTGCTCAGACGGGAGGACTTCACGCGGCAGCACTCTTTAGTTTAGAAGGTCGACTGGTTGTATTGTATGAAGATGTAGGTCGACATAACGCCGTCGACAAAGTGCTCGGTCACGCACTGATGGAAGGAAAGTTACCGCTTCAAGAACACATCATGTTAGTGAGTGGAAGAACCTCTTTTGAAATGGTTCAAAAAGCTTGGGCCGGAGGTATTTCCTTGTTGGCTTCGATATCAGCCCCGAGCAGCCTAGCGGTTGAACTCGCCAAGGAAGCCAATATCGTTCTCGTAGGTTTTCTGAGATGCAATACCTTTAATCTGTATTAATGCTGCGGCCGAATCTTTGGCGAAATGACACAGGTAACCATCAAGCCAAAATCCCTTTGATCAGTTCGGGTTCGATCACACCAGTTAATTTTTGGTTCAGACCTCCATAAAAATAGGTCAGCTTGTGGTGGTCTAACCCCATGAGGTGAAGGATTGTGGCGTGGAGATCACGGATGTGATGTCTATTAACAACCGCTTCGTGTCCTAACTCGTCCGTTTCACCATAAGCAGTGCCTGCCTTAACTCCTCCTCCCGCTAGAAAATAGGTGAAGCCCTTTGGATTATGGTCACGACCATCCCCTGCTCCTTGGACAACCGGTTGCCGTCCGAATTCCCCTCCCCAAACAACCAAAGTTTCATCGAGCAATCCTCGCTGTTCCAAATCTTCCAATAATGCCGCGATGGGTTTATCGATTTCTGGCCCATGAATTTTCAGGTTCTCCTCAACCCCATTATGGGCATCCCAGTTTTGCTGCTGATGGCCGCCACCATGGTAAATCTGAACGAATCTCACTCCACGCTCCACAAGTCTACGTGCGATGAGACATTGGCGGCCGAAGGGAGCAGGGCCCAAAGCCAATGGGTGATCCGGCTTCGAATCGTTTAAGCCATATTTCTCGCAAGTCGAACTTGTTTCCTGTGTTAAATCCAACGCCTCTGGAGCCGTCGTTTGAAGTTGGAAAGCCAATTCGTAATTAGCGATTCGTGCTTGGAGTTCTGAGTAACCCGGTCTAGATGCGAGGTGTTCGGCGTTAAGCTCATGGGCAGCATTGATCAAGTTTCGCTGCATCGACGGAGGTGCGCCCGAAGGAGACGAGAGGTTTAGCACGGGTTGTCCACTTGAACGAAAAACTGTTCCTTGAAAAGCGGCAGGCATGAAACCACTGGACCAGTTCGCTGCCCCGCTGATCGGTCCGCCACGCTGATCTAGCATCACGACATATCCTGGCAGTTCTTGATTGGTCGAACCTAATCCATAGGTCAACCACGATCCTATCGAGGGATGACCTTGGATAATCCGACCACTGTTCATTTGAAGCATCGCCGATCCATGGGCAAATGAGTCGGAATACAGAGAGCGGATCACTGCCAATTTATCCATATGACGAGCCACGTGAGGTAAAGCGTCGGAACACCAAAGCCCTGATTTACCGTGCTGTTTGAAAATTCGGCGACTCGCCAAAAGCTTGGCTGGTTTTACATCTCGACGACGTAACTCCATGTTCACCGTCTGTCCATCGCGTTTTTGTAATTCAGGTTTGTAATCGAATAAATCCATTTGAGATGGACCTCCATACATGAACAAAAATATGCAAGATTTGACCTTTCGAGGAGGAGATGAAATCGGAACGGTCGCAGCATGGATTTTCGGATTGAAAAACCCATCCTGGTTCAACAATCCAGTCAATGCGACACCACCGAAGCCTGCTCCCATTTGCCACAGGAACTCGCGGCGGGTTCCAACACAGGAACCATTAGTTTTAGCCTGGTAAGGAAACGATTTCATGGGGTTGATTTGCTTCCAACCAAAATATCCAACTCTGCTGGGTTAGTCCACATAGATCACCTCGTTCAAATTAAGCAAAAGCAAACACAAAGACTCCAATCCTCTCCGTTGAGATGAACTCATCGATCTCGTTCCGGTTAAGGTTTCGGAGTCGTCAATTTTAACCGAATAGAATTGATCCAAAGTTCGGACTGTAAGGGAATCGAAGGAGACTGGAGCTCCCCAAGCTCGAACGCCGATTTTCCCGACTCCGAAAGGTGGGAGGGAGTCGACAAAATCAATGATCGGAATTTTATTATCCTCCATCCATACACGAATGCGTGAGTCATTGCATTCGATGCGTAACTTAATATTTTTTAATACGGGTAATGAGGATTCCACGTGTGCCAGAGTCACAGGTTTATCGTCTTGTCGAAGGAGAGTGATGCGGTGTTGCCTTGGTTCAAGGCACACTTCATACCCACGCTGAGAAGTGCCTTTGACATGAGATTTAAATAAAATGGATGCGGATTCAGCGGCACGATCCATGATCAGATCAGCTTCCAAAATGCCATCCGTAAAATCCACCCCTTGCCAAAGGGCGAAAGGACCGCGCAATCGTTCCACGGAACTGATCCCTTCGTAACTCGCCGACCAATTACCTCGATGGTAGGTCCAACCATTCAGGGGGCCCACGAGGAAGTCCGATGGTTTGAGTTGGTCCATGTAACCAACGGAAAGGGAACTTGGCACATCCGGACGAAATGAAAATCGGGATTGAATGACACTGGACTCACGAACTTGTTGATCAAAAAAACGGTGCGCCACCTTTAGTTCACGCGAACGAGGTGCTCTGCCCAATGCGATCTGATAAGCTTTGATTATTAAATCATCGACAAGGGGAGAGGAAGTTTCACGTTGGACGCGGGTTGCGAAAACTGAGGCTTGTCGATGAATGAAAGGGTCATTCAACAGTAGCAACGCTTGCGGAGCCACGGTTGTTACGGGACGCTCGCCCAAGGGGGATGTTGTGTTGCTATAATCAAAAATATCCAATTCGGGGACGAGCATTGAACGACGAACATAAGCGTAAACACTGCGCCGTGATTGCTCCGCAACAGTGGATTGCTGCCAATCTAGACCAGGACGAGAGGCACCGGCTAAAACTTCACCAGCGAGATGCGGAAAAAAACCTCGCCCCCCCATGGATGGATTAAGGGTACCGCTAATGCTGAGAAAAGTGTCGCGAATCGCCTCGGCTTCGAGTCGCCGTAGATTTTGTCGCCACAGGAAATCGTTTTCAGGATCCAACTTTTCCGCTTCGGGATTCACGTTACGAGAGGATCTTTGATAGGCTTGCGAATACAGAATGCTTCGATGCATTGCTTTTACAGACCAACCCTTCTCCATAAATTCTGAAGCGAGCCAGTCTAAAAGTTTAGGATGAGTTGGAGGCAAACCTGCCTT
>CAMBHS010000046.1 GCA_945867235.1 Akkermansia muciniphila | reverse complement strand
GGATCGACCCACTGTAAATGGAAAACGACCCGTCTGATAATTCAGACCGAGCCGCTTTCCGTGCAAGACTTGTAGGGCAATCACACTGCAGCGCAACTCAATACAAGCTGCGGGGAACGCGAAGTTTGTCACCCGGATAAACCGGCTTGTCAAATTTTGCGTCCTCTAAAGCTTTTTTACAGTTCACAATGATGCGCTCTCCATTCAACCGAGTTAACTCCACGGTTTTGCGATTGGCAAAATCGGTGAAATCACCCGCTGCTTGGATGGCTTTGGTAACTGTGACATCTCCAGCATAAAGCACACGCCCAGGTGTTCGGACCTCACCACCAACATAAAAATGGCGATCATCCGTTTTAATGTTCACAGTCAATCTCTTGAAGTATTTGGGGACGAGTGCCTTATGCACCGTATCTTGAAGTTGGGTTTTGGTTTTACCCGCGGCCACAACACTCTCGTTAAATGGAAGCGAGATGGTGCCATCGTCATGGATTTCTTGAGTGATTGGAGCGGGGGGCGTCGTTACGTCGGTGAACTCGATGGTTATTTTTTCGCTCACCTGAAGGGTAACCCCTGAAAATTTCACGTCGGAGTTCGTGATCGTGTTCGTAGGTTTTGCAGTGTCAGCGAGGGTGCTGGAATATTGACCCTGCAAGAGAATACCGCCCAGAATAATTACGGCGCACCAACGCGGGAAATTAAAAATGTTCATGATTCTGTGATAGATCGTGGTAGCAGATGGAGATGCTAGAATTTTTGTTTAATTTCCACCTTTGGTTCAGCGGCGTCTTTGACTTTTTTCGGATCTCGTTTTTTAGAGGAGCCCTCGTAGGAATCCCCATATTTATCGCCGTATTTGTCCCCGTATTTGTCCCCGTCATCATGCTTGGAATAGTAATCGTAATAGTATCCGCTGTAGTAATAATAGTAGCTATCTTGCGAAATATTGATGTTATTCAATACGACACCAATCAAATTGCCACCGACTTTGTCCACCATCTGTTTCGCTCGAACCGTCATCACTTCGGGATATTTGCGATACTGAATAACCATCAATGAAATGTCCACTTCACTACACAAGATGGACGCATCACTCACACCCATGATGGGCGGTGAATCAAAAAACACGAAGTCATAACGTTCCTTAGAGTGCTTAATAAATTCGCGCATTTGGGCGGAGCTCAAGACACCCAAAGAACTGCTCGGCAGTTTCCCTGAGGGAAGGAAGTCCAACGTCGGGACTGCGGTTCGCTGAACAACTTCTTCGAGAGTGTTCTGCCTTAGCAAATAATTGGTCAGACCGATGGAGTTGGATAGGTTGAAAATTTTGTGCAAGCTGGGACGACGCAAGTCAGAATCGACCAATAACACGCGGGAGCCGTTTTGTGCAAAAACCACCGCAAGGTTGAAAATGGTCGTGGATTTACCTTCACCGGCACCACCGCTGACAATTGTAACGGAGTTGGCTTTGGGATCCTTACGTCCGAACAGCATGTTGGTGCGCAGTACACGATAGGCCTCCGCATGGGGACTGTCTGGCCCTTCTTCGAGCAAGGAACCCACATTTTGCGGGATAACTCCCAAAACTGCGGTATGCAAGGCACGCTCAACGTCATCAATTGTTTTTACACTGGTATCTAAGTATTCAATGAAGAACGCCAGACCGAAGCCGATGACAAGACCGAAGATAACCCCAAGGGCAATGTTCAGAGGAACATTGGGGCGAACCGCACGCTCGTCCGGTTTGGCTCGATTAACAATATCGACCATTCCGTTTTTTGGAATTTTGTCATCCACGGTTTCCTGGAGGATGCGAAGGAAGATTGTTTCCCTGATTTTGTGTTCCGTCTCGAGATCCCTTTTGGCGGAGAAATACGGACGGTAGTTCTCCATCTTGATCCCATCCTGTTTCTTCGCATCGGAAACGGCTTTTTCCAATTCATCCAACACGGACTTGGATCGATTCATCGTGACTTGAACGCCTCTGAGAACGCCATCGATACGATCCTCGATTTGTTTATTCAATGTGACAGCGATCGCGGTGAGTTTTTGGATTTCAGGATGTTCATCTGAATAATCCTTTCGTGACTGAGCAAGTTGCTGCTCGGTCTTTGCAATATCTCGCAGGTGAGCACCCAGGGCTTCGTCAGGAGCTGAAACCGGAATCACGCGTCGCAATTCCATGCGGGTCATTCCGGACAGTTCATCGTGGAGCGTTTTGCTTTGCGCAAACATCTGTTTGGCATTCACGCGATCCCGCTCGAACATGCGCATCGTTTCTGGCTCCAATGTTACTTGGCTGTTGTCGCCGACGTCGGACACCCCTAAGTCTTTTCGTAGTTCATCGACTTTTTGTTGCAATATCTCCACTTTTTTGGAGCGCGCAGTGAATTCCAGTTGTAAAGCGTCAATCCCTCGTTGGGTGGAGGATCGGCGTGTTTCCAATCGGATTTTTTGATAAGTCTCAGCGACTTTGTTTGCGACTGCAGACGCCTCTTTGGGATCCTCGCTAAAGGCACGAATTTCGATCAGACTCGTGTTACGAGTTTCCTGCAAATCAATGGTCTTCTTAATGATTTGAAACGTATCTTCCTGCGAAAGTTTGGAGGTTAAACGATAACGCTTACTCAAAATATCACTGAGCCCTAATTCTTCGATCACAGGGTAGAGAACCCGTTGACCCTTAATTTTCTCGAATTCGGTCCGGATAAAATAAGGATCATAGGACGACTGTTGCTGTCCCTGAAGGAGTAATGGAATATCACTTTGATCCTTTTGAACCTCAATCTGTGCTGTAGACATGTAAGTCTTCGGCAAGATATAGGTCACCACCGTGGTGGTGATGACAACGAGGAGAAAAACGGCGATGATGACCGTTTTGCGAACCTGGATGATTCGCCAATAATCTAAAAAGTGAAGTTTTGAGTCTGTCGCAGTATCCTGCGGTGTAAATTTTGCTGCTTCCATACTTGGCATAAAAAAAAGAGGCTAGAAATCTTTGATTCCAGCCTCTTTCAGAACGTTCAAATCAAAAAATTAATACTGAGCGACCACACCTACAAAGACACGGTTGCGGTCATATTCACGACCTGCTTGGAAGGTGGACTCCAAGACATCGTAATTGTAGCCAGCTTCCAAAGAAAACCAACGATTAATTTTATAAGCGGACGACAGACCAATAATGAAATATTCGTCGGACAACCCGCTTTGATCCGCGATTTGGAACTCGGATTGTTGATACTGCGCGTTCAATTTTGCGGAGATATTCGCCGTGAGATGATAGCCGATCTGACCATACAGGCTCGTAGTTTTGGCGTTCAGAACCAATCTTTCCGTATTATTTCCGAGTCCTAAGTATTGACCATAAATACCAGCATCCGTCTGGCTGTATCCGTGGCGCACTCCCACCACGATCGAGTCATCTTTGGAATATCCATAGGCCAATCGCGCGTCCACATAAGGGGAGACAGAATCGGTATCGGCTGTCGCAGCGGCGGATGCGTTGGAATACTCGACCATTTCACCGCCCACTCGCACCGATGCGTTCAGCTTGGGAGTAAAGGTGTGATCCACACCGGTGAAAATATTATGCCGGTCGTTGTTTCTATCCTTGGAATAAATCTTTGCAAAATCCGGAGTTAATGGATTCAAAGCCTCGTCGCTCGAATAGTCGATTGAGGTAAATGTATATCCCAGCACCCCAATGGTCTCAGACAGCAGCTGATACCTGAGATTTAGTCCTGCTGAATTCTCCGTGCGATCCAAAAGGGCTGATCGACTAGGAGCGATCGTATTGCCGCTCGTATTTTTGAGGTCCGGGTCGCTTCCATCCTGCTCGTAATCGTAAAGAGTGCTTCCAATATCCGCCACCAATTCCAAGGATTCGGAAACCCCGAAGGCAACATTCGCCCCCCCAGTGTTGCGAAGGTTATTTCCTTCAGATCGCAATGGGGATGTGATCACATTTCTATCCATGACCGATGGCTCCTGAGCGATCACCAAGGAATCGTGGATTTCCAATCGGAGGCGGCTTGTAAACTCATGGGTCAACTTGAGGTTGGCATCGTGAGCTTGGTCAATTTTTTCGTCCGGACGTTCTTGGAAATAGCGCAGGGTGTAAGCATACCCAAGCCCCAAGGTGGTCTGTCCTCGGTTCAAGTTGAAATGGGCATCAGGAATGATGTCGAACCCGAGACTCCCGCGCTTAAGGGATTCTCCTTGAGCATCGAGAGCTGTTTGGGATGCTGTGAAAATATTGTCGTCGTAGAAATGGCGGAGCGTTGCTGAAACGCTCCACGGTTTGGAACTATCAGAAGATTGAGCACGTGCTGATTGGGAGCTTGCAAGCCCGAGCGCGGCTATGCCGGCAATCTTAATCAATTTTTTCATACGTTTAGTCCTGATTTATCAACTCTTTTGCCCAATTTATATTCGTTGTCCCTAAATCTTGCACGGTTCTAATGCTCCAAGCGGTCATTGTCAATTTTAAACAATCTCACAGCACGGCTACAATTAACTCCGCAGATGACTTGAGAACCATACTCTAATTAAATCTTGTTTATGGCAAGACAATGTTTTCCGTTTTTTTGTGCGACCCGCATCATTTGTTGCCACGATTCTGTCGCGAAAAACCCTGTGTTTTTGCGGTTATTTTTCGGGGGACTTCCATCGGATGCGGTCGCTGAGGAATAATTGTTCTGGTAAAAATCCTTTCGGCGCCTGTTTTAATGGGAATCCTGTTGGGACATTCGTGCGAAGTAATGAGTCCATAACGAATCGCCCCCAAACCCCTTCAGGTCCCCCTCGCACCATGTCAGAAAGAAACTTGGTGTCCATGGTGACTTGCGTCAAATAGATGGCCTGGATGGGGCGCATGTAATCATTGAGGCGATAAAAATCGCCCGAAGGTTCCAGACCCGCATCGAGTGTGGTCCAGATGCAGTCTCGATTCCCATACCATGCAACCCCCCAAGGGATATCGCTCATCATGAGTTCGTTTTCCGCCATCCATTTGCCGACGTTTTGAATCACGGGAGGCAGGTAGGGTGGATAGGACAACGGCTGGCTGCGAGGGGGGAGAAGGGCTAGAAACAACGGGGCAGAACACAGTAGGGCAAATCCAGCGATTAAAATAGTGCGAGCCGGAAGCCAAGCGAACTCAATTTGTTCGATGAGAATAAAAAAGAGCCCGCTGCCAAAAATAAAAACAAATGGAACTAAAAGAACAAGAAAGTTTTCGCCATTAAAAATGGGGGAAAAAGTTGTCATGCTTGTTTTTCCCAAGGCCTGGATGACCATGAAGGTTGGTATCACCGCGATCAGGAACCAGCGCAGACGGTTCAGGAGCGGACTCCGATATGGAATGATCAGGGCAGGTAACAGAAACGCACTTAACCAACTGCCTCCGAATTTTGGGATGTCCTCCTGGATAATGTGAGTGAGTTCCATTACTAATTTCCGAATATAGGCGTCCAACCCGATCCGGTTCATTTCTATTTCAAAGTTCAGAGGCAAAGTCCGAGAAAGGCGAGTTCCTGGAAAGGCCGAAGTCGATTCGCTGATCGCAAATCCAGCGGTGCCGAAAAGTGTGCTGCTGACAGAATAATTCCTTATAAACCAAGGTGTTACACAGAGGACAAAAACGATTAGACAACCGGCTATCGCTGGAACCCTTTTGGATCCGGCACTCCAAGCGACGAAAGCTATAACGATTGGCACCAAACACAGCATTGAATAGCGTGTGAGAGTTGCCGTGGCCAAGAGGACTCCCAATAAAATGCCTAGAATCAAAAAGCGCGAGGTGGGTGGGTTTTCCGTTCTACCCAGTTCGTCCAAATGGGCTAAAACGTTGACGATCCAGCACAGGATAAGTGCCAAAAAAATGGTGGGCAGACCTGAGACCGAAAATCGCCAAAAAATGTCCGATGCACCCAGTGAAAACACAGCAAGCCACGCAACAGGGGCATCAAAAATGCGCTTCGCCAAACGAAAGACGGAAATGAGCAGGAGCAGGAATAAAAACTGGTTAAAAAGAGCGATCACCATTTCTGGTTGGAATCGGATGAATTTATCAGAATCTTGAATCTCAAACGAGAATGGCAAAACTTTCATCAATCCGGCGAGCATCACGGGATAGACGGGCGCGTTCGCCAAGTCGGGATGCAGCCCATTTAAACCACTGCCGGTTACCCCTTTATGTGATTGCAGCAGGGCGAGACTTAGCGGTCTTACAAAATGGGTGGAATACCCCCTGCCTTCCGATAGATTGCGTGCAACTTGGGCAGCATCCATGGCCTCGGGAGAATTAAAGTTTTTGAATTCTCTTAGATTGTAAAAGGTGATGAATGCGAAAAGCCCGAGCCAAATGGCTATCAATTTAATCTGTCGAACGCCAACGCCTTCTTCAAACTTGTGAATCCACTCTTGTAACCCTGGAATCATATATTATTAAAAACCACCTAATTGATGGACATGCAATTTCCGGTGCAACGTCCGGCGGCTCATGCCAAGTCGAGTTGCGGCGAGTGTCCTATTTCCTTCCGCTTCCTGCAAGGCTCTAATGATCAGTTGCTTTTCCGTTTCATGAACAGTGAGCACTCCCTCACTCTGGGGAACCGGTGCTGCCGACAACCCGGAGGGACTGGGGATCAATGTGACTCCGTTTCGGAGGGAGGATGGTAAATCGCGCAAAGCAATGCGATCCCTTCGGCTTAACACGACGCCATGCTCGAGGGCGGCGCGGAGTTCTCGAACGTTGCCGGGCCAAGGATAACGAAGGATAGCCTCCATGGCCTCAGGGTCAAAGTCGGTGATTTTCTTGGAGTTTTCACGAGCAAATTCCTTTAGAAACGCTCGAGCAATCAAAGGAATGTCATCTTTGCGTTCTCGGAGCGGAGGCAATGTGATCTGAATGACCCGCAACCGGTAGAATAGATCCTCCCTAAAATTACCCTCCTTGATGGCTTGCTCCAGATTTTTATTGGTGGCAGTAACGATGCGTACGTCGGCCTGAAGTGTTTTACCCGACCCCACGCGCTCAAAAGTGCGTTCGCCCAACACGCGCAGGAGTTTTATCTGTGTGCTTGCATCGGTCTCCCCGATCTCATCCAAAAAAAGGGTGCCTCCCTGAGCCTGCTCGACTCGTCCGATGCGACGTTCATGAGCTCCGGTAAAGGATCCTTTTTCGTGACCAAACAGTTCGCTTTCAAGGAGTGCAGCGGGAAGAGCCCCGCAATTCACGGTGATCATAGGGCCCCGCGACCGTGGGCTGAGTTGATGGATTGCCTTCGCAATCAATTCCTTACCCGTTCCGCTCTCCCCTTGGATGAGAACGGTTGCGTGGCTCGGAGCGACTTGTTGGACGATTTCAAAAATCTCGCGCATGCGAGGTGATTCGCCGATGACGTTTTCCAATCCGAACCGTTTGTCGAGTTGCATCCGAAGGGAGACGTTTTCCGTCTCGAGTTTTTGCTGGCGTAACGCCCTATTGATGCGGAATTCCAGTTCGTCGATCTGCATTTTTCCTTTGGGAATGTAGTCATCGGCTCCTTTTTTTATGGCCTCCACGGCGATGTCCTCTGACCCGTAGGCTGTCATTAGGATGCAGATCGGCGGCTTGGGAAGGGATTTGGCACGGGTGATCAACTTCATGCCATCCTCATTCGGCATTCGATAATCCGTGAGCAAAACGTCGAAGGCATCCTTTTCCAGAAGTTCAACAGCCTTGGCAGCCGAGTCGGCGATATAGACGTCAAAATGATCATCAAGCGCAGCCCGCAACCCTTCGCGCTGGGTTTTTTCGTCATCCACGATCAGCAGGGTAGGATTCATGATTAGGAGGATATCATATCTAGGACGAGCCCGCCTGCTCCAGCGGATTACTTGGAGGAAGTGAGCGAAGACGTTTTTCACCCGATGGAAGCCAGACTCTGAATGTGGTGCCTTGACCGGCATGACTTTCCAAATCGACGCGACCTCCGTGATCGCGGACGATACGTTGGACGATCATGAGACCGAGTCCTGACCCTTTTTTCTTGGTTGTATAATAGGGCTCGAAAATGCGGTTGATCTGTTCTTGTGGAATGCCTGGACCGTCATCAGAAACAGCTACCCAGACACCATCTCCCGCGACTCCCGTTTGTATGGTTATCCTGCCGTCGCGGGACAGAGCTTGCATCGCGTTTTTTGTAATGTTGACCAGCACTTGTTTCAACTGGGCGGCATCGAACAAAGTGAGCGGAAGCTGGGGGTTCAGATTTTGAACAATTTTTTGACCTCGATTCTCAATCTCGGGTTGCAATAGTTCGAGAGTATCGACGACTACATCGTTCAGCGATGCCTTGGTCATCTGCGGGAGGCGCGGACGAAGTGCAGAAAGGAATTCAGTTATGATGTAATCGAGCCTTGTGATCTCTCCTTTGGCGACGTGCAGATAGTCCTCCAGTTTGGAAAGGATTTCCTTGGGATCATCACCGGAAGGAGCAGGATCACTCAGAAGGGATTTAAGCCTCCGCCCTTTTTTTCGTGGCGGGGGTTGGGTCTGTATGTGGCGCAATTTTTTGACCTGGCGATCCATCAATTGCAAATGGATCGCCAGTGCGTTCAGGGGGTTTCCGATTTCGTGGGCGACACTGGCAGCGAGGAGAGTCAGTGCTTGAATCCGCTCCGTTTCTATGGCTTGTGCCGTATGTTGGCGTGCTTCTGTGTCATCATGCAGAATAAGAGCCACTCCCGAACTTCCTTTGCGCTCGCCATCAAGAGGAGCGGCATAAAGTTTGATGTAGCGCGGTCGAGGGTATTGGATTTCAAATTCCTGACGCACCACTCGTGGGCCTCCATCCGTATCCACGCGGGCAATACGATCCCAATCCAAGTCTGGAAAATGACGATGAATGGGTTCCCCTTCAACTTTCGTGTTTTGCCAACCGAGCATACGGGTGACTGCGTCGTTGAAATAAATGATCCGACCTTGTTCATCGGTGACGAGAACTCCGTCCTCGATCACGTTGAAGAGCGTCTCGAGAAAGGTTCGCTCTCTTGCAAGGTGTTCTACGACGGTCTGCAACCCTGAAGCATCGAGTCTCCCGATGCGGGTGAGGACTTTATCGAGGAAATTGGCCTTGAGAGACGGCATGGTATTTTAGTGGCAATAATCCGAAGAGGGACTGGGCTGCCCTGCCACGTGCACGTTAGTTAAGCCACCCTTTTCTCTTGAAATACCAGTAAGTGCCTATTGTGGATACCACCACCAGAACTGCGCTGATGACATATCCGTGCGCTGCCTTCAATTCGGGCATGTCGTTAAAATTCATTCCATACCAAGTCCCGACCATCATCAATGGGGTGGTGATAATGGTGATCAGCGTGAGGAGCTTGACGACTTCAGCCGTCTGGTTCGAAGACATGCTGAGGTAAACCTGCAACAATCCTGTCATGCTGTCGGTGTAACTATGTGCCAACTCCGCAATTTGCGACAAGGAATTGTAAACATTGCGGTAGTAAGGAACTAGGTGGGGTCGAATTAGTTTGAACTCCCCTCGCGCAAATCGCGACATCACCTCACGCTGGGGACCAATGATCTGGCGCAGGTGCAGCACTTCCTTTTTTAATTGGACGATCCTCTCAAGGAGGCGTGGGTGGGGGGAGCGAATGACATCCTGCTCAAGATCGGAAATTTCGAGGGCTAATTCGTCCAATGCCGGTTTGTAATTCTCTACGATGGCATCAAGGAGGTTATGCGCCAAGCGATCGGGGGCACGAGCAATGTGAATGGTGCCGTGAACCGACCGATCTGCGGTCAGTTGCACACTCTTCATCGGAACATCGTGGTAGGTTACGAGGAAGTTTTTTCCGAGGAAAAAATTCAGTTCACTGGTGGCAAAAACTCCATCGCGCCGACTGTAATCCACCGCGTGGATCACCATGAACAAGTGAGGTGCAAAGCGATCCCCTTCCTTCGGATGGTATTCCTCCACTTTGGGGGTAGGCGAGACGCTCAAACAATCCTCGATCGTCAGAGGATGAAAACGAAAAACTCCTTCAAGGATTCGCCGTGAATCCTCAGGGGCGGCTTGTTCAAGATCGACCCAAAGAAAAAGATTGGTATCCGCAAGAAGCGTCGGCATCAGGAATAGGTCAATGTCCTTGCTATACAACCGACCCTGTGTGGTGAAGGCGAATGATCGGATCATAGTTATCTATCTGTCCGGACTGGATCGGGTTGCCGTCATGAAATCCTCGGCATCCCTTGCGATTGCCTGCAATCGGGAGGGATGAAGTTGGATGCGAGATCGATGCAGTTTAGGTTCCATGTTTATCCGTGGCACGATCAACCATTCCTGCGAACTCGCACTAAATCCTTCCTCACCCGAAGGTGTTGGGCTGAGACCATGGTACCGATGGAGGGGCTCGAACCCCCACGTCTGTAAAGACACCAGATTTTGAGTCTAGCGCGTCTGCCAATTCCGCCACATCGGCTACCGGATCATCCTCGACGGTCTCGGTCGAAAATGAGGAGTTTGCATTTGTTGGAAGATCCCATTGCCAACCGTGAAACCACGGGAGTCAAAGTAAAATGCCGACGACTGCACAACCCACACCTTGTAAATAGACTGGATGTTGAGGTAATCGCAAGCCTACATTTTGCGGTAGCCGTTAAAAATTCAAACTGGCAAAAATGCGGTGATCTAAGTAAAGCTAATTCCGTTGTTTTGCGTTATGATTCGATCCCTAGCACTGTTTTGTGTGGTAATGACCTTGATTGCCACAGCTTGGAATCAATCAAAAGAGTTGAAAGGGGTTCAGAGTCAGCCGGGTGGGATCAGCGAGAATGCGGCATTACTGGCACCCTCCGACTCCTTGAATGGAACGGACAACCTAAAGGCTCCGGCAACTCAGGCTCCCTCAATCCCCGTTGGAAATAAAATTAACGGTGTCGCCAAGCCGCCGGCTCGATCCGTTGTTAGTGGCACTGTGCCTGTTCTTGGTGGAAGGCGTGAATGGGATTCTGAATTTTTATCTTCATTGGGGGAACCACGGGTCAACGAATCAATTCAATTTGAGTTGGTGGATGGAGAGTGGGCCACGGGGAAGATCAGCCACTTGGAACATCGCGATGGCGTGGTGATTCGAGTCGATGGTCGGATCACTTCTCCGACGAATGGCAGGTTTTTTTTCCAAAAACAGGCGCGACCCGGAAAAGCCGGGGACTATGTCGGGGTTGTGGAACTTCCTGCGCGCAACAAAGGTTACCGCATTGAACCGAGCAGGATTCAAGGGCAATCTGAATTGGTGGAGCATTCTTTGGAAGAAGTTGTGTGCATAAGGCTTCCGATGGCTCCCGTGAATCACCCCTCTCAGACGGCGCAGGAGATTCCACCTCTCGATCCGAATGCGTTCCCTACGATTCCCATACCCGATTATCAGGCCGGAATTATTCCGCTTGAAAGTCTGCCTGGGGCGATCGCGGTATTGTATCTCGATTATCGAGGCGGGTTTACGCCGACATGGGGTGGAATCACCTACGAGAAACCGAAGGCGAGCAACAGGGAAATCCGCGATGTGTGGAAACGGGTCGCGGAGGACTTTATGCCGTTCCATATCAACGTGACAACGGATGAAATGGTTTTCAAAAATGCGCCCGAAGGAAAACGGCAAAGGGTGATTGTCACACCGACCACCAAAGCCGCTCCGGGAGCCGGAGGAGTGGCTTTTATCGGTTCCTTTAATTGGACAGGGGACTCCCCATGCTGGTCCTTTAATGTGGTAGGAAAAAGCGCGTCGGAGGCGATTTCGCATGAATTCGGGCACACGCTTGGCTTGAGCCATGACGGCAAGGATGTTGGCGGGGTTCACACTGAGTATTACGAGGGGCATGGAGTGGATGCCCAAGGCTGGGTTCCCATCATGGGTGTGGGTTACGACAAGAATGTGTCGCAATGGAGCAAGGGCGAGTATGCCTCAGCAAATAACACACAGGATGATCTAGAAATCGTCACGAGCCAGAATAACGATGTGGGTTACCGCGTGGACGATACCGCAGATCGACTAGGCTCCGCACGTTACCTGGAACTTCTAGCCAATCGCACGGTGAAATCGGAGGGGGTGATTGAACGCACGGGGGACACGGACGCCTACCGTTTCAGCACCACAGGGGGGAGCGTCAGTCTGCGCGTCGATCCTGTGGGGGATTGGGCGAATCTCGCCATTCACGCGTCCCTTTATGACGCGAATGACACCTTTATATATGCAAGCAATCCTCAGACGAGTCTGTTTGCCAACGTGGTGCGCACCGTCGCGGCGGGAACTTACACGCTCAGGGTCAAGGGCACAGCCCGTCGCAATGTGTTGACAGATGGTTTCTCCGAGTATGGCAGCCTAGGTTATTACAAAATCTCCGGGTCGATCGCGGGAGGGCTTCCGCCAACTCGGTTCAGTATTCCAGAAAATAGTCCGAGCGCAAAAATTGTTGGAGTTGTCGCGTTGGAAAATCCGAGCGTCGCTCCACTGATCTACCGCATTGATTCGGGGAATCTGGGCGGGGCTTTTGAGATCGATCCGCAGGGTCAATTATCGGTAGCCAACCCATCCATGATCGACTACGAAACCTTGGGATTGTCCAGTCAGCAGGTGGTTCAGTTTGAATTGTTTGTCACCATCACGGATGCCTCCAACAACACGGTTCTGGAAACCAACCGCCGGGTCGTGGTGGGGGTGACTGACGTGAATGAAGCCCCGGTGCTCTCCCAATTCAGCACGTCCCTTTTCGAGCATACCCAAGTGGGAATCGTGGTGGGACAGGTGAAAGCGGTGGATCCGGATTTCCGGAATGCATTGCTCTTTTCAATCACCTCAGGCGACACGAACGGGATGTTCAGTATTGGATCGCAGTCGGGTGAAATCAAGGTTGTGGGAGATCTGAATGCCGAGGCACAGAATTCCTACCAGATTTCATTGCGAGTCACGGATCAAGCTGTTCCCGTGGCGTTGGTATCGACCTCGATCGTGAACATCACAATCATGCCGACTCCCGGATTTTTGCGACCGGGGACGTTGAACTACTCCGTTTACACCAACATGACGGGCACCGCGTTGGTGGATATGACCCGGATGACGACTTTTTATCCCAATGATCCAGCATTCGAAAAACCCGTGTTCCTGTTTGAGGCTGATGCGGACCGGGGTGATGATTATGGATCGGTTCTGAGAGGTTACATTATCGCTCCCGCCACGGGTAGTTACCGGTTTTGGATTGCCACGGATGACTCCGGGGAATTGTGGATGAGCGTTACCACTAATAGGTCGTCCATCACGCGTATCGCCACCGTCACTGGAGCGGTTGGCCCAAGGGAATGGACCAAATACCCCACGCAACAATCGGGGCTAAGATCATTGGTGGCGGGCCAAGCCTATTATGTTGAAGCACGGATGAAGGAGGGCGGTGGGAATGACCATATGGCTGTGGCTTGGGAATGCCAGAGTGCTGGGATCAGCCAAGAAGTTATTCCAGGCAGGTTTTTGGCTCCGGCCAATTTGAATTATACGCCGCGAGCGCAAGGGATCACCTCGGCATTGCATCGGGATGCCATCCTCGGAAGCCGGGTGGGCGTCATTGGCGCCACAGATGTGAACCCAAACGATCGGCTTACGTTCAGTATTTCCTCGGGGAATACTGAAGGGCTATTCGCGTTAAACCCCACCAATGGAATCCTTCGAGTGGCCAACGAAACGACTTTGGTCAGCACGACCCAAAAAACATTTAACCTGCTAGTTCGCGTGAATGACAATGGCTCTCCGAGTCGCTCCCGACTCACGACTAACCTCATCACCTTGGCGACCAATGGAGCCATCACCACAACGACATTACGCCAAGAAATCTGGACCAATATAGGCACTGGAAATGCCGTTGTCGATTTGACCAAGCAAACCAAGTATCCGAAGCGCCCCGATTTGTTACGCGAAATCACCTCCTTCGAGTCGGGCGAAGATTTTGCGGAAAGTTACGGATCGCGTATCCGGGCAATCCTGAAGCCATCGGTTTCAGGTTTCTACACCTTCTATATCGCTTCGGATGATGCCGGTTCGTTGAAATACGGAACTACCAATAGTCCCGGAACTGCGGCTCAAATCACCTCGGTGAGTGGTTCCACGGATTATCAAAATTGGACCGACTACCCTTCACAAAAATCTTCCCCCTTAACGCTGACAGCAGGGCGACCCATTTACCTTGAAGCACTTCATAAAGAAGGGGTAGGCGGCGACCACGTGTCCGTGGCATGGACAAGCCCAACCATCACGACTCCCACGGTGATCCAGGAGTTCTTTCTGGCTCCAGTGGATATTAACCACCCGCCAGAATTATCAGGAAAAACAACCCAGATTTATTATACCGCAACAAACGGATTGAGTGTTACCACGCTGGTTGCCAAGGACAGTCCGATTGACTCTGTGGCCTACAAAATATTGGATGGAAATCAGAAGGGGATCTTTTCTTTGGACACGGAAACGGGGGCTATCCGATTGGTGGATCACAACGCTCTGGCGGCACATCATCCACCAGTTTTTAACCTTTTGGTGCAGGCACAGGATTCGGGTTATGGAGATCTTTACCCCAGAAAATCAACGAATGTAGCTGTGCAGATCCAAATCATTGAGCCCAGCGCCCTGACGTGGACTGGGAGTGGCACTCATCAGTGGAGTGATCGCCTGAGTTGGTCCGGAGCTCCTCCGTTGGACGGCACGGGGTTGATATTCTCCGGTACGCAAAACCAGACTAATTTGAACGACTTGTTCGAAAACGTGGGTGCCGTCACGATAAAGAATGGTGGGTTTCAGATCTCTGGCCAAGCTGTGACCCTGAGAGCCGGCTTTGCTAGCATAGGTGATAATACTTGGGACATTGGCACCAAATTATTGTTTCCTCAAACTAATGTAAACGAATCGGGGACGTTAACCTGGTCGGGACCGATCGATAATAACGGCCACCCCCTGACCTTCCATGTCAAAGCAGCGGTGGAAGTGACCGGAAGCCTTTCAGGGAGCGGTGACTTAATCAAAACAGGTTCTGGAAAACTGACGTTGGCAGGAACGAATTTGTTCCATGGAGAAACGCGTGTCGCAAGCGGAACTCTGGTTTTACGAAATCAATCCGCGTTGCCTGAGGAAACCAAACTGCACCTTGAGAGTGGCACTGAACTAGATGTTATAACGGCTGAGAATGAGTTCGATTTGGGAGTTGCCCAAACACTTTCTGGCATTGGAAGCGTTAAAGGGAATATCAAAATCAAGGGCACGTTGGCACCGGGATACCCCGTGGGACGCGTAAGTTTTAGCAACAATCTCACGCTTGCTGGGATCACCTTGATCGATATTAACAAGAATGCTGGCAATTTGTTGAGCGATCAAGTGATGGTCGGGGAGAGGTTAACGTTGGGTGGGCAATTGATCGTGACGAACCTTGGGTCCGCGTTAACGGTGGGAGACACATTCAAGATTTTTGACGCCAAGATAACACAGGGTGAGTTTGATCTGTCGTTGCTTAACCCGCCCGGGGATGGGCTCAGCTGGGACTTCCAGACTCTCGCGACGACGGGGGAACTCAAGGTGAGATCGGGGGCTCCGGTGCGCCTGAACTCCCCGCAGCTCAACGGCAACCAACTGGAGTTCAGCGTCGCTTCGACAGTTGGCATGAGCTATGTTCTCGAAACGACCCAACAATTCTCCGACCCGATAAGTTGGATCCCTGTCGCGACGAATATTGGAACTGGTCAATTGTACTTTTTTTCGATACCGTTGGAGCTTGAGAAACGACATCAGTTTTATCGGCTGATGTCGCAGTAGCGGTCGCGAACAACGGTTTTTGCAAGACTACCATGCAAACTTTTATCGATCAAAAAGCGATGCCACAGAGAATCATCGGCGTGGCCACTCGGTTGTGCATCTGCCTAGCACTTGTGGTTGGATGTGTCATTTCTAACTTCGCTGCTGATCCCGTTGCCACAGGTAAAACCAATATGAATCTTAAGAGCATCGTGGTTTGTTTTGTCAACGAACGCGGGGATTTATTGCCACCTACGAACAGCCTGAAAATCGTGAAGTCAGAGGCCGCGTGGCGCAAACAACTGACCGAGGAACAATTCAAAATTTCTCGCGGCAAAGGAACTGAAAGGGCGTTCTGTGGAATTTTTCATGACCACAAAAAACCGGGGATTTATTCCTGCGTTGGGTGTGATTTACCACTCTTCTCGGCCTCCGCAAAATTTGATTCTGGCACGGGTTGGCCGAGTTTTTTTGAGCCGGTAGCGAAGCAAAATGTCGCGACCCACACGGACAATAGTTTTGGAATGAAACGCACCGAGATATTGTGTGCACGGTGCGATGGTCATCTCGGTCATGTATTTGAAGATGGGCCTCGTCCGACGGGGCTGCGTTACTGTCTTAATTCTGCCGCGATGGTTTTCAAAGAGAAAACCACGGCTCAGAAATAGAGCCGTCGGACGTATTCGGAACCGAGTCGATCTCCTTGCGATTTTACAATAGGGATTGTCACGCCCTCCATCAGAGGTATATTGCAAGGCTGTTTTTGGACATTTTGAATTTGAATTATGAGTATTATTGCTGACATCAGGGCTCGGGAAATTCTGGATTCACGGGGCAACCCCACCGTGGAAGTCGATGTGATTTTGGAAAGCGGTGCCATGGGTCGCGCAGCAGTTCCCTCGGGAGCAAGCACTGGAGAACACGAGGCTCTGGAGTTGCGCGATGGCGTTGCCAAACGTTATTTGGGCAAGGGTGTTTTGAAGGCAGTCAAAAATGTCACCGAGAAAATCCTCCCTGTTCTTGAGGGGGTCGATGCCTTGGATCAAATCTCGGTGGATCGTCTGATGATCGAGTTAGATGGCACGGAAACCAAGGCCACGCTCGGCGCGAACGCGATTCTTGCGGTTTCTCTGGCGAATGCCAAAGCGGCCGCTGAGGTCGTCGGGTTGCCCCTTTTCCGGTATCTCGGAGGCACCAATGCCAAGGTGTTGCCTGTGCCCATGGCTAACGTCATCAATGGCGGAGCTCATTCCGACGCTCCGATTGATTTCCAAGAGTTCATGATCGTGCCGAAAGGCTTCAATAATTATTCTCAGGCGTTACAGGCGATCACTGAAATTTTCCACGCCCTTAAAGGTGTGTTGAAGAAAAAAGGTTTGAGCACCGCTGTGGGTGACGAGGGCGGATTCGCCCCCAAGCTGGAAAGTGCGGAAGCGGCGATCGAGGTGATTCTCCAAGCGACAAAAGACGCGGGTTACAAAGCAGGCAAACAAATCTTCCTCGCGCTCGATGTGGCTGCTTCTGAATTTTACGATGCAAAAAGCAACCTGTATGTCTTCAAGAAAAGCAGCGGTCGCAAACTCACGGGGGCAGAACTGGTGTCGTTTTATGAGGAGTTGACCGGAAAATATCCCATCATCAGCATCGAGGATGGTTGCGCTGAAAACGATTGGACAACCTGGAAGCTGCTGACTGACAAACTCGGCAGCAAGGTGCAACTTGTCGGGGACGATCTCTTTGTCACAAACACAAAATTCCTCAGCAAAGGCATCGCTGAAGGAGTTGCAAACTCCATCCTCGTGAAGGTGAATCAAATTGGTTCATTGACGGAAACGCTGGATGCTGTGGAACTCGCGCAAGACAACAATTACACAGCCGTGATCAGCCATCGATCTGGTGAAACGGAAGATTCGACCATTGCAGACATTGCCGTGGCCACGAACGCCGGGCAGATCAAAACAGGTTCCCTCAGCCGCACGGATCGCGTGGCGAAATACAACCAACTGCTCCGCATCGAGCAGATACTGGGTCAAAATGCCGTTTACGGCGGTAAGTTCTAAACACCACGATAAAGTTTCTTAATGGGCAACCTTCCGCGAGGAGGGTTGCCTTTTTTTTAGCCCGAATTGGATTGTTGAATTGAAATTGTTACGGGCTGGTTTTAGGATACAGGGATGAACCTTAAATCTCTGTGCGTCCTAGGGGCACTATTTTGCGGCTCGGTTTCCTTGTTCGCGGATCGAACCAACGGAAAACTCGATGTGTATTGGCCGGATGTAGAAGGTGGAGCGGCAACATTGATCGTCACGCCCTCGGGGGAATCCCTACTGATTGACACGGGAATGCCAGGGGGAAGGGATCCCGGTCGGATTGTCAAACTCGCCATGGAGACCGCCAAGCTGACGAAGATTGATTTTTTGGTCACCTCACATATGCACATCGACCATTTTGGGGGAGCTGCGGAAGTCGCGGCGCAACTGCCGATTGGCACGGTGTTTGATAATGGAATTCCCGAGGAGGATCCGGATGGAAACAAGGCCGACCGCTCTTGGGTTCACCGGATCAAGCCTTATCGTGAGATGAAGGTAGGTTCGCGCCGAGTGATCCAAGCGGGTGAGACGCTGCCCCTGATTGCCGGAGGAGGCGTTGGTCGCCCGCCGTTGACCGTGCGTTGCATAGCAGCCAAACAGAAAGTCGCAGCGAGCAATCACCCACCCACCAAGAATCCCCTGTGCGAAAATGCGAATCGCAAAGCAACGGACACGAGTGACAATGCCAATAGCATCGTGCTGCTGATCAGCTATGGGTCGTTCCAATTGTTCATCGCGGGCGATCTGACGTGGAATGTTGAGGAGACATTGGTCTGCCCCGAGAACGTGGTGGGGCCTGTCGATGTGATGCAGGTGAACCATCATGGACTGGATGTCAGCAATAATCCTTTGCTGGTCCGCGGGCTTGCTCCCACCGTGGCCGTGATGAGTAATGGCACTGAAAAGGGATGCGGTGCGGAGACATTCGCCACGTTGAAAGGAACGGCTACGATTCAAGCCATTTACCAGATTCACAAAAATTTGCGGAAAGATTCAGAAAATAATACAGCGGCGGAATACATCGCCAACGAGGAAAAGCAGTGCAGCGCCAACTCAATCCAACTCGCCGTGGAACCGGATGGGAAGAGCTACACCATGCTGATACCAGCCAAAGGACACAAACGAACTTTTAAGTCCCGTTGATTGGATAATTAAAGATAAACACCATGCATCGAACTGCAGCTATCGAATCAAACGAACCGTCCAAAGAATTAAGTGCTTGGAGGATTGCTGGCATCAAAAGCACCCTGTAGAGTCCCCCCGTGATTAGAAGCCTCCCCATATTGTTTGCTCCTTACGGGGTCTTTTTGAAGATCGCCCTTGCGGTTCCAAATGCGGCTGTGGTTTTTCTTGTAGAATTCCTGCCAGTATTACTCCTGAGCTTGGGATTGGAATATTACGGGATGACTCATTGGTTGGAAAAGTCGGGGGAATATGGCGTGTCGTCGCTGGTGCCAGTCGCGTTGGCGCAGCAGTATATCCAAGCGCAATTCGTTGT
>CAMBHS010000045.1 GCA_945867235.1 Akkermansia muciniphila | reverse complement strand
GACGCGTGAGGTAGGTCGATACCTCGGTGCCTTGTTCTTGCAGAATTCCCAGAATTCCGTGGGCAAATGATCCCACACCTAAAACCATCGCGTGGTCACGCTTTGGACAAGTCCCACTGTATAAACTCGCAACAGATTGCACTGCTGTCATTAAATCTGTCATTCCTGCGAACGCAAACCAATGTTACGCGCAAGGTGTCGAAAGCGATGAAGGCACGGATTTTCCCTTCCCATGGGGACGAATAGGTTCGCAAATATTCGACCTATTTACTTGGTTTTACCCTAGGGTTCTCGGGGTCAATTCTGAACAGTCCTCCCAAAACCTCGAACAGCTCAGGTTTAGCATTCGCCAGGTTTTCCTAAGGGGCAGAACCGTTAATCCGTTCATTTTTATTGGATTTGTAGGTGCTAAAGATGATGAAAAACAACTGTAACTCATTGATAGAAAACGACTTAATCGCTATCAAACCTGAACAGAAAACTTTTTTCAGTGTTATTTGACATTATTCCCAACGCCTCTACTATTAACAGTCCACCTGCGAGCCGGGTTAAACAAATGAGTGGTTCCCCGAGTTTGTAGGTTGTCGGAGAGGAAGTGAAGATCGATTGACAGAGATTAAACTCAAAAAAGGTGAGTCCGTTGAAAAGGCGTTGCGCCGATTGAAAAAGCGCGTCGACCGCGAGGGAACTTTGAAAGAAGTCCGGAGCCACCGTCATTATGAGAAGCCGAGCGAACGTAAACGTCGTAAGATGAAGGTTGCCCGCTTTAATGCGATGCTCAGTGCTCGCTACGCAGACTTGTAAACTATTTTCTAATTGTCACCGCCGGGAGATTGCCTCAAAACTTCTCCCGGTTTTTTTATGTATTCGCTCTCCACATGCTGGAATTCTCATCGCCACATCGACGGTCGTGCCATGCTCGAAGAAATTCGAGATTTGGGATTTGACCACGCGGAGTTATCGCACGGAATTCGGATCAGTTTGTTGCCGGGGATTCTGGAGGCAGTCGGAGCCGGTGTTATCAAGATTTCTACACTGCATAATTTTTGCCCCTTGCCGATGGGGATCACCCACGCGGCTCCCAATATCTATAAATTTTCCTCGGATGACCGGCGTGAAAGGGATAACGCATACCGACAGACCATTAAGACTTTGGAATTAGCGGTGAAGGTGGGAGCCAAGTTGGTGGTTTTGCACACGGGATCCATCGAGATGAAGGATTATACCGATCGCCTTTTAGAGCTCGTTGAGAAGGGGGAGAAGGACACCCCAAAATTTCAGAAACTCTCGGAAGAATGCGCGGAAAAAAGGGAGGCTAAGAAAGAAAAGCCCATGCAATTGGCCAGCGAAATGATCCAAACTCTGGCTGAGCAGGCGGGAATGCGCGGAATCATGCTGGGGATCGAAAATAGAGAGGCATTGGAGGAAATTCCTTTTGAGACGGACTTCAATCTTTTCATGCGCCAGTTTCCTGCCCGCACGGTTCGGTATTGGCACGATTGCGGTCATGCTCAGATCAAACACAACCTAGGTTTTATAGATCATTTGATGCACTTGGAAAATATGGTCGATCGATTGCAGGGATTTCATATCCACGATGTCAAATTCCCAGGGCAGGATCATTGTCCGCCGGGAACTGGGACAATCGCATTCGATCAACTCGCCCCCTTTGTAAAACCCGAACACATCAAGGTATTCGAGCTAAGTCCTGGCCTGCCAGTTGAAGATGTTAGGCAAGGGATTGCCCATCTCAAAGCGATTTGGGGACTCGATTAATCGAGACCGTTTCACGTGAGAACACGACGAAAAATTCTTGGATTAGCGTGGCGGTTGTGTGTGTGTCTCTTGCTCCTCGCCTGGATATTTCAGGCGATTTTTTACAATGAAGGTCGATTGGCTTGGAACCATTCGGATGCCGAGTGGCAATCTCTTTCACGTTGGGAACGGTTGCAAATTGCGTGGCAATATGGGCCAGCGCAGCTCTGGCAAACCCTGGCGTCCATGGATCCTTGGTGGCTTTTGCTTTCGTTGGTTTTGATGGGGATGACCATCGTGATCGGCGTTATCCGTTGGCAGATAGTTTTACGTGTTCATGGATTGCACCTTCCGTTGGCTCGAACCGCTCAAATTTCGTTTGTCGCTCATTTTTTTAACTCATTCCTCCTTGGATCGATCGGTGGCGACGTTTTGAAGGCCTATTATGTGGCTCGGGAAACCCATCACAAAAAAACGGAAGCTGTGGTCACGGTGCTGGTGGATCGATTGATTGGGTTGTTTTCGATGTTGGTATTTGGCTGTCTCCTGATTCTTCCGAATTACCAATTGGTGACATCGACCCCTCGATTACGTGCAGTCGTGATCATCATCCTCGCAATGACCGTAGGATGCGGCGGCTTTTTAATCCTCGCCTTTTGGGGAGGTGTATCCAAACGGCTGCCCAAGGCGCGGGCTTGGCTGAGGCGCATGCCTAAAGGTGAAGCATTGGAGCGTTCGCTGGAAGCCTTCCGACTTTTTGGCCGCGATCGGACTTTTTTCTGGCGTATTTTTCCAATCACCATGCTGCTGAATGGAGTGATTGTAATTCATTTTTACGTGCTCACCTTGGGGTTTCATTTGCAGGTCTCGTTGCTGGCACTTGCGGCCATTGTGCCGATTGTCACCAGCATTTCCGCGTTGCCTATCACGCCGAGTGGATTGGGTGTGCGCGAGAATCTTTACGTTTGGATGTTGGCAGTACCAAGCGTGGGGGTTCCTGCAGGGCAGGCACTATTACTTTCCTTGGTCGGATTCGCGGGTAGTTTGGTGTGGAGTTTGGTAGGTGGGTGGATTTATTTGACCATGAAGGAAAAACAACATCTCACAGAGATCACTCGTGAGTGACCCAAGTTTCCTTGGGAACGTTGTGGTTTAATGGATATTAGATTTCACGAGTTTCCAGTGCTCCTATATTGAGTTATAGTTAAATCGCGATGGACAAGTTACTTCTAGTTGATGATGAAAAGGATGTTCAGTATTCCTTTCGACGAATTTTTAGTTCGCCTGATGTCGAGCTCACCACGGCGGATAGTGGCGAGGAAGCTCTGAAACTGATCCCCAAGGTAAAACCCGATCTCGTTCTGATGGATGTGCGCATGGGAGGCATCACGGGCTTGGAAACCCTGCGCCGACTTCGCCAACTGGATTCCAAATTACCTGTCATCATGATGACGGCGTATGGCACCACCCAGACCGCGATCGAAGCCATGAAATATGGGGCATACGATTACCTTCTCAAACCGTTCGATGTCCCCAAGCTCAAGGAGGTTGTTTTCGCCGCCCTCAAGGCCGCTCACGACATGCAGCAGGTGGTTTCGTATCAGCCGCTTTTGGAAAGTGAAGATTATGAGGTGGGGGTCGTGGGTCGCAGTGAGACCATGCAGCGAGTTTTCAAACTGATCGGACAACTCGCAGCCTCTGACGCGACGGCCTTGATTACGGGAGAATCTGGCACCGGCAAAGAATTGGTGGCGCGGGCGATCTACCATCATTCCCTCCGGTCAACCAAACCGTTTCTTGCGATCAATTGCGCCGCCATTCCCGAAAACCTCTTGGAAAGCGAACTTTTTGGGCATGAGAAAGGGGCTTTTACTGGAGCGACGGCGCAGCGGATTGGTAAGTTTGAGCAATGTAACGGAGGCACCATTTTTCTTGATGAAATCGGGGACATGTCGTTACCCACACAAACCAAAATTTTGCGCGTTTTGCAGAATGGCTCCTTCGAACGAGTCGGCGGCAATAGTCCGGTGAAAGTAGATGTTCGAGTGATTGCCGCAACGAATAAGCCGCTTGAAAAAGCGGTTGCTGCTCGGGAGTTTCGCGAAGACCTTTTTTATCGACTCAATGTCGTCCGCATTCAGATTCCTGCTCTGCGAGAACGTCGTGATGATATTCGCCTCCTCGTTAATTATTTTTTGCAGAAATTCGCTCGAAGTCAAAAACAGCTTCCGAAGTCAATTTCGAGCGAGGTGATCACTGAATTTGAGAGCTACCATTGGCCTGGGAATGTCCGAGAATTGGAAAATGTCATCCAACGATCCATCGTGATCGCCAAGGGGGATGCAATTCTCAAGGGCGATATCCCATCGGAAATTTGCACAGGTCGCGTGGTTCCCACCAATGCCGCTCCAGTGGCTCCTGTGCCTCTCAGTGAATCGGAATCGCCTGTTTCATCGATCCCATCGTCGGGATCTTCTCCAATCCCCTTGGCCCCCTCTGATCTTGTTTCCATGGCGGGTCTGCTTTTTCAATGGGCTCGCAAGGATTCCAAGCTCAAGATCATTCCGACTGTGGAACGAGAATTGATCATCCACGCCCTGGCTGAAACCAAGGGTAATCAAGTGCAGGCTGCCAAGTTGCTGGGGATCACACGGGCAACATTGCGGAAACGCGTGGATAAATTTGGGATCAAGCAGCTGCTTTCCATTACCTGATCCCCGAAACGACGCTACCCTTTGGCTGCCACAGGAGGTTCCTCCCCCACAATTCCCTGAGCACGATAAATATACCAGCCAACCAGCTCATGGAGGTAAAGGCCCATAATGTAAAAGCCTTCATTTTGCGGAAGGAAATTTTTATTTGGGTTTTCCCGCGCACAATGACCCACAAAATCGCACGGAGCGGGGACGACCGGAATCCTCATTTGAACAAACAATGCTTCGGCGCGACGCATGTGAGCTGCTGAGGTGACCAGCAACACTTGATTCCATTTCCGTTGAGTCAGCAAGGTTTTGACCTGCAGAGCTTCATCGTAAGTCGTCAGGCTGGGATTCAGGGGGATGATCGCATTCGTGGGCACCCGTTCGATGTTCATCCAGCGTTCCAATAGTTTTCCTTCGCTAAAGCTTGTTGAAGGATCAAGGCTGGCCTCTCCTCCGCCCAATACAACGATGGGGGCACGCCGCTTCCGCCACAACTCCGCAGCTGTGAGCACTCGATCTGCTGTGGAACCCAAGTTGAAGCCGAAGGTGTCATTTCTTGAAGGATTCATCACTCCGCCCAACATCACGATGGCGTCGCATTTGGGAAGGTTTGCGATGCGATTGGTGGCGTAAGGAGCCTCAAGGCTTACCAGGAGATCAATGGGGATTGAAGTTGCCCCAATAATATAAATCCCAGCACTGAGGAAAAATGTCAGAGCCGCAGACCCCCAATGTTTTCGGTAGAGAAAAACGATCAGGCTCACGGTAACGATGAGCCAGATAAAACCGATGGGTTGCAACAAGGGAGCCAAGGGTCGCAGCCAGTTCAAGATCATTTTAAAATCTTAGTAAAACCTAACGGCAAACCCAAATTGATTCTCCAAAAAAACAAATCCCAGTGTTCCAGGTCAACCCTGAATCTGTTGTGTGTAGCTGCTGGCATCGAGCAGGTTGTCCACCTCTTTCGGGTTCGACAATTTGATTTTGTAGAACCACCCCAACCCATAGGGATCCTTGTTGGTAAGCTCAGGGTTGTTGGTGACTGCTGGGTTGATTTCTACGACTTGACCCCCTACGGGGGAATAAATATCGCTCGCGGTTTTGACGGATTCAACGACGGCACAGGGCTCGCCTGCCTTGATCTCCCTGGCAATCTGCGGAAGTTCGATGAATACGATATCCGTCAACTCATGCTGAGCGTGATCGGTGATACCCACAGTGGCAATATCTCCAACTACGCGGATCCATTCGTGCGACTTGGCGTAGCGAAGATCAGAAGGAACGTTCGTCATACTCAGAATAAAACCGAGGGAAGGGAATGGGTCAACTGGCTTTTCGATAAATCGGTTTTTTAACAATTTCAGCCTTAAAAAGTTTTCCGCGAATCTCAATTTCGATGCTCGTGCCAGGTTGGATCAAATCAGGGGGGACATACGCCATGCCAATCCCTAGATTCAGCGAGGGACTCTGAGTGCCGCTGACGACCTCTCCCACCTTTTGTCCATCCGACCAAACAGAGTAATGCGGTCGCGGAGGTGCCGATTTATCGGTCATTTTGAACGCAATACAGCTTCGGTTGACACCCTGCGTTTTCTGCCGAACCAAAACATCACGACCATTAAACGGTCCTTTGTCGAGGTTCACAAAAAAACCAAGGCCTGCTTCGATCGGTGTTTTTTGTTCATCGAGTTCGTGGCCGTAAAGCGGGTAACAAACTTCGGTTCGCAGCGTATCGCGAGCTCCCAAGCCAGCCGGTTTCAGACCATGGATCCCGCCCAGATTCAATGCGCGGTTCCATATTTCACCAATGGTTCCAACCGGAGCAACCAACTCAAATCCATCCTCTCCAGTATAGCCAGTACGTGCCAGATAAACGGATTCTTCTGCAAATTGTCCCTGGGTGATCTGATTCTTTTTCAATCCCGACGGAGCTCGGTCAAAACTATCCACGCAGTGATCAATAAACTTTGCGGTCGCTGGTCCTTGGATGGCAATTGCCCCCAACTTTTCGCTTAAATCGGTGATCACAGTGTCCGTTCCTTTTAGGGTTTGTGATTCTTCCAACAGCCAGGACACGTCGACATCGATCCTTGAGGCGTTGATGATGAGTAAATAATTTTCCACCCCGATTTTGTAAATATACAGGTCATCAATCACGCCGCCCGAATGGTTGCACATCAGGCTGTATTGCCCCTCACCGACGGAAAGTTTGGCGATATCATTCGTCAGAACCTGATTCAGGAATGAGGCAGCACCTGATCCGCTCACTCCTACTTCGCCCATATGACAGATGTCAAAAACACCCGCGAAATTTCGCACCGCATGGTGTTCATCCATGATGCTCGTATAATGAATGGGCATTTCCCAACCCCCGAATTCAACAAGGCGTGCCCCGAGTTGTTGGTGGGTTTCAAACAAGGGAGTTCGTTTCAACATAAAAGACAGAATCAGTGGAGTTCAACCCTTGGATGTGGTGCGGATATTCCTTCAAACATCATGGTTACCCCAAGAAGTTTGCAGGATAATCCTAGGAGTCGAGATTGAACAGAACGAACCGTATCAACCCCACTTTTCAGTTCGCATCTGTTCTTTCGAAACTTTTAACTGTTCGAGCACCAAAGTCTCAGTTGCTTCGACGAGTTCATTGGGTCCGCACGCATAGAAAACCGTCTGGCTCAGTTCCTGAATATGTTCGCGAATCCAATCTGCAGTGATGCGTCCGCGCCGCCCTTGCCACTCGTGTCCTTCAGGCAATCGAGTACAGGTGACATGAAACGATACCAGCGGATTTTCCTGTTCCAACTTTCGAAATTCATCATGAAAAATAATGTCGTTCGGAGTGCGGACACTATAAAGAATGGTGATGCGAGTGGGGTGTTTCAGTAGGGTGGCCTCCCTTACGAATCCACGGAATGGAGTGACCCCCGATCCGCCTGCGATGCAAAGTAAAAGCTTCCCCGGTTCAAACACCGGGAGAAATTTACCCGCCGGGGGCAGTACCATAATTTTATCGCCTGCCTTGGCCCAATCGACAATGCGGGTTCCCATTTTGCCGTCGCGTTTGACGGTGACCTCAAACGCCCCCCGATCCAACGCACAGGAGGACAAAGAATAGGCCCGCTTGTAATTTAACGTGTCGGGCCAAGCGAGGGTGATGAATTGCCCCGTTTTAAATTCAAGGTCGTAATCGGGTGGCCAAACTACCCGCAGCGTTTTTGTGTCTGGCAATTCCATTTTAACTGATTCGACCGTCATTTCTACGATGGTTCTAGCCATAACGATGAATCAGTATTCCAGTGACGCGTGCGCGGTTATCGGGAGCTTAACTTTCCAGAAATATCGAGGCAGGCTCCCTCTTTCGTGCTTCTCACGTAGAGACGTCCCAAGCTCAGGCTCGGGGTGGACCAGCATTTGCCTGAAATCGCTTGGGTGCGAGCCATTTCCTTGTAGCCCTCCGTCGTGGCTGAAACGAGAACAACCTCCCCGCGATCACTCAACGCAATGATTTTATCGCCGGCAAGGGTCACATTTCCTGGGCCAAAATTGGGTTGCGACCAAACCACCTTGCCCGTCGATAATTCCACGCACTTCATCGCTCCCGAGCCGTATTCCTTGAACTGGAACATTCCGTAGAGGTGCCCATCTTTAAGGACGGGCGTACTCCAATGGTTGGCCAAGGAGTTGCCTGTAGAACGCCACATTTCACTCGCGGTCCAGATATCGCCCGTTTTGGCAATTTTTGCCGCTCCTGCACCGACGCCATACCCTGCTGAACAGTAAACAATATCCCCTCCCACAATCGGGGACGCTGCGGATGATGTGCTGTATTTGTAAGGATACCGCCAAAGAATTTTTCCGGTCTTCACATCTGCCGAGACGAGTCCCGGTTGGGTGTAGAAAATGATTTGTCGAACCCCGTGGATTGTGGCCGGCGTTGGACTCGCGTGCGTCGGCTTATCACTTTCAGTTTTCCAAACAAGAGTTCCGTCCTTTTTGTTCAACGCTAAAAGGGATTGATCCGCCCCGCCCGCACAGACAAAAATCAAATTGCCATCAATCACGGGGGATGCCGCGTTTTGCCAATAGATCGTCTGCCCCCCGTATTCTTTGACCAAATCCTTAGCCCACTGGATAGAACCGGTTTTTGCGTCAAGACATATCAAGTTCAGTCGATTATCCAACGCATACACGAAACCGCCATCCACCGTGGGGGTTGATCGCGGACCGTCTCCGCCGTTGTTGGTGTTTTCCCCACTATCGCCACCCCCGTCATACTTCGCTACCCCAAGCGGCGTGGCCCAAAGTTCCTTGCCAGTATCCGCATCCAAAGCCAGGCAGGTCTCCTTGGAGGCTCCTTCAAAATCACGTTTCACCAAAGTGAAGGCACGATTTTTTGCCACCGACATCGAACTAAAGCCTGCGTTCATGGGAACTTTCCACAGAGTCTTAGGCCCTGAGGAGACCCAAGTGGCGACGGTTTCCTTGGATCGACCATCGTAGGTTGGACCCCGGTAATTGGGCCAATCGGCCGAAGCGGAAAAAGTAAAAGCTAGTATCCCAGTAACGAGGACAGCGAGCCCTGCAGGGAGTATCGATTTATTCATGACGTAATTTTAAGTTGAACTGTCGAGACACTATTTGAAGAACCGAGAAATGCAAGCAATGCTCAACTCGATGGACGAATGGCATGGAAACAGTGGATTCAAAAACCTGATCACGACTCAAGCTTGAGATTCAACCTAACGATTGGCATTGTGGATGAACATGAATCGAATCACCGCCACTTTTCAGCGTCTGCGACAACAAAACCAAAAAGGATTCATAGTGTATCTCGGGGCAGGGGATCCGTCGTTGGCGACCACCCAAGCCTTGGTGTTGGGGTTGGAAAGTGCCGGAGTTGACATCGTGGAATTGGGCGTGCCTTTCAGCGATCCGTTGGCGGATGGTCTGGTGAATCAACTGGCGGCTCAGCGAGGATTGGAGTCAGGGACAACGCCCCCTAACCTTTTAGAAATGATACGGCAATTGCGAACCGTAAGTCAGGTTCCCATCGTTCTTTATGTTTACTTCAATATTCTGCACCGTTACGGCATCGAACGATGGATCACAGATTGCGCCTTCGCCGGTGTGGACGGGTTATTAGTATTGGATCTGCCTCCCGAGGAATCGAACCAATACGAGTCTCTGATGGCACAGGCGGGACTTTCAGTGATTTACCTGATGGCTCCAACAACGCCTGATGATCGCATGCAGTTGATCGCAAAGCGGGCGAGTGGATTCATCTACTATGTGTCGCGCGAAGGGGTGACAGGCATGCAACAACAGGTGGCTTCAAATATAGGTGCGATGACAGCGAAGATTAGGATTCATACGGATCTGCCGATCGCTGTTGGTTTTGGAATTTCAAATGCTGAGCAAGCCCGAACAGTCGCGACATACGCTGAAGCGATCGTGGTAGGGAGTGCGGTTGTGAACCAAATCGCCGTGCATGGTCGGTATCCATCTGTCGTGAATAAAGTCGTAGAGTTTGTGAAACCCCTCATTGCGGCGGTTAAAAACTAGAACACCTCAACCCATAAGAATAGATGAATACAAAAGTCCTAAAACAGAATCGATTTGTCATTATCATGGCCGGTGGCAGAGGCGAACGATTTTGGCCGGTCAGCCGAAAAAAAACTCCCAAACAATTAATCACATTGCTTGAGGGTCGATCGTTTCTTCAACAAGCCGTGGATCGTGTGCTGCCCTTGGTTCCGTTCAAGAATATTTACATCATCACCAACGCCGAGCAGTCGAAGGAAGTGCGACGTCAGTTACCCAAGTTGCCCAAGGAAAACGTCGTCGCCGAACCTGTGGGTCGCGATACGTGCGCAGCGGTTGCCTTGGGAGCCGCCATCGTCGGAGCTCGCTCCGTGGATGCGGTCATGGCGGTTCTTCCCGCTGACCATGTGATCCCTGCTCCAAAGGCTTTTCAACGGGTGCTCACGGATGCTTTCGAAGTCGCCCAACGAACCCGTGTCATAGTGACGATAGGGATCCCCCCCACAGAGCCTGCGACGGGTTACGGCTACATTCATGTGGGCGAATCAATTCCTGTGTCTTTGGGTGCCAAGGAATACAAAACTAAGATTTCCCGTGTGCAGCGGTTTGTTGAAAAACCAAATCAGGAAAAAGCCCAAGAATACATCGATAGCGGGGAGTATTGTTGGAACGCCGGCATGTTTATCTGGTCGTATCAAACGATCATGGAAGGACTTGAGCTCCATTGCTCGGAACTGGCCGAGGCAAGTAAACGGTGGCTCGTAGCCTCGACCAAATCCCGGTTGGATCGAGTTTTGGCCAAGGAGTATCCCGCGATCAAAAAAATATCGATCGATTTTGCTCTGTTAGAAAAAGCAAAAAATGTCGTGGTTGCCGCTGGGGATTTTGCATGGGACGACCTAGGAGCTTGGACCGCGTTGGCACGGCACTTAAAACCGGACGGAGCCGGAAATTGTGCCGTCGCAGACTTGGTGCAGGTTGATTCGGCGCGCAATATAGTTTTTGATGCTCGAACCAAAAACCGAACGACGATTGCGTTGGTGGGTATCACCGATTCCATCATCGTCCAGACGGACGACTCGACACTGGTGGCGCACAAATCCCAAGCGCAAAAAATCAAAGATTTAGTGCACCAGCTTGGTGAAAGCAAAACACATAAAAAATTGGTTTGATCGGAGGCGCGAAGTCCTGAGGCAGTTCACTCACGTATGGACGCCGATAACTTTTGTTTTAGTTCGGCAACAATGCGGTCATGCACGGGGTTAACTTCCTGATCCGTGAGCGTTTTTTCCGCATGACGATAGGTGAACGCATAGGCGACGCTCTTATTACCATCGGCTACGTTTTTACCGCGAAAAACATCAAAAAGCTCAATTTTATCCAAATTGGCAGGATTCAACTGACGCACAACAGCGAGCACGGATTCGTGAGTGGTGGACTCCGTTACAATCATGGCAATGTCCCTGCGGATGCTCGGGAATCCAGGCAATGATTTAAATGTTTTATTCGGATTACGTCGCGCGAGAACCAGATCCAAATTTAATTCAACGAGGAACACGGCGTCGCGAAGATCATACTGCTTGGCAAGGGCAGGGAGGAGTTGTCCAAACTCACCCAAAGTTTGCTTCCCGATTTGAATCGTTGCTGATTCCAAAAATAACCCATTGGAGACTCCTTCACGTCGTTGGCACGAGTAACCCCGCAGACCGATCCGTTCCAAGAATTCCTCGATCATCCCTTTGAGATCGTAAAGATCGACCCGTGCTTCTCGTTCATCTCCACTCCAAGTCGCGGTGTGGCGATGACCGGTGATGGCAATCGCGATGCGGCGTTCTTCGCGCACGGTGTCAGCAGATCGAGTGAACACGCGCCCTACCTCGAACATCCTTAGGTCGTGCAAAGATTGGTGTGAATTATGGCTGAGCGCATCCAACAGACCCGGCAGCAAACTCGGGCGTAGGACGTTCATATCGCTGCTGAGTGGATTGTCCAAAGCAATCACTTCCATGGATACCAAATTGGCCGATTTGCTTGAAATCAGGGTTTGGCCCTGAGCCTCCAAAAGTCCCAATCCGCTGAGCACCGACCTCGCTGCCCCCAACTCGTCATAGACCGCATCAAATGGGTGACTGCCTACAACCCCCATCGGGGCAGTGGAAGGGATGCGATCCACCCCATAGAGTCGGGCGATTTCTTCAATGAGATCAACCTCCTGTTTTAGATCAACCCGATAGCTCGGAATGGTCACAGTCACGGAATCGGTGTTTGTGGTTATTGCGAAACCAAGATTCTTGAGGTATTGCGATTGTTCCTCCGCAGGCACAGCAATCCCTAGGAGTTGGTTTGTTTGAGCGAATCGTAATGTGATTGTTTTAGGTGGCGAAACCTGCGGTTGGATATCCACCAATCCTGGAACAATACTACCGCCCGCAATTTCAACCATCAGCTGTGCCGCTCGTTGGCTGGCCCAATCGCAGATTCCGATGTCTGCACCTCGTTCAAATCGGTAGGAAGCATCGCTGCGTAAATCCAACTTTTTGGAGGTTGATCTTATTGATTGCGATTTGAAATACGCACTTTCCAAAAGAACATCGACCGTCGCCGGGTTTATTTCGCTATTTCTTCCTCCCATGACTCCCGCCAGTGCAACCCCTTGTTCGGCATCGCAAATCATCAACATCTGAGAGGTGAGAGTGCGTTCCTGACCGTCCAAGGTCGTGAATTTTTCACCTTCAAACGCCCGACGAACCACAATCGTCCGATCACGCAGAAGGTTGAAATCAAAGGCGTGCAACGGTTGGCCGCACTCCAGCAAGACATAATTGGTAATATCAACCACGTTGTTGATACTGCGAAGCCCCACAGCTTCGAGAGCAGACTTCAGCCAGGTGGGGCTTGCCCCAATTTTTACGCCTCGAATCAGCCGGATAGTGTAGCGCGGGCAAAGCTCAGAATCCTGAACTTGCACGGTAACCTCGCTGGCGAGTTCGTTTCCCAAAGGCAATGACGCGATGATCGGAAGGCGAATCGGGTTTCCGGTGAGTGCACTAATTTCCCTAGCGATGCCGATGAGGCTATTGAGATCGGGTCGATTCGGCGTGATTTCCAAATCATAAACGACATCGCTCCCGCTTTTCCCCAAATATGCGGCGAACGATTGTCCCACGACGGCATCGGGTGATAAAATAAGCAACCCATCCACCGCATCCGGCAGACCGAGTTCCTGTGGCGAACACATCATTCCTTGGGATTCGACACCTCGGATTTTCCCAACTTTAATGGTGAACGACGTTTCGCCGAGTTTCGGAGGCAATGAGGCTCCCGGCAAAATCAGCGGCACCTTGTCGCCTGCCGAAAAATTTTGAGCCCCGCAAACGATTTGTCGTTCTCCCTGTCCGTCATGAACCCGGCAGAGGGATAGCTTATCGGCATTCGGATGTTTCTCGCGGGTCAGAACCTGCGCGACAACTACTCCTTCAAACTCGCCGCCCGTCTTCTGCATGCCTTCGACCTCGATTCCAAGCATCGTCAATCGATCGGAGAGTTTCTCCGCTGACCAAGGGAATTCAACATATTGCCGCAGCCAATTAAGAGTGACTTTCATTTGGGAAAATAGTCGGAGGGGAGATGATTAATGTGTAGGTTGATTCCCTTTAGAACTGAGCTAAAAAGCGAACGTCATTCTGGTAGAAAAGGCGGATATCCGTAATCCCGTAACGGATCATGGCGATGCGTTCAATGCCAAACCCGAACGCCCAGCCACTCCAAACTTCGGGGTCGTATCCCACGGTTTTGAACACCTGCGGATGGACCATGCCGCAACCGGCGATTTCCAACCAGTCTTTCCCCATTTTCTTGACGACGGGACTGGAGAAGTCGATCTCCATGCTCGGTTCAGTATAGGAGAAATAATGAGGGCGGAATCTCAGCTTCACTTCGTCTCCTAAAAGTTGCTTAAAAACAAATTCTACAGTGCCCTTCAGATCACTCATCGTGACGTGCTTGTCCACGTAGAGGCCCTCGATCTGATGGAAAGTGGGGTTGTGTGTCGCGTCCGCGTTATCGCGCCGATACACTCGACCGGGAACAATGATGCGGATCGGAGGGGATTGTTTCTCCATGACTCGAATCTGAACCGACGAAGTATGTGTGCGCAGCAGTTGTCGGTTGGATCCTCCCAGATGAAAGGTATCTTGGGCGTCCCTAGCCGGATGATCGGCGGGCGTGTTGAGGGCATCAAAGCAATGGTAGTCATCCTCGATCTCAGGACCATCCGCCACCACAAACCCAAGTTTTCGAAAACAACGAACGATATCGTCAGTGACCTGAGTGAGTGGATGCAATTTGCCAAGCTTGTGCCTTCGACCTGGTAGGGTAAAATCCGTGGGGTTTTTCGGCAACGCCGATTGCAACTCCAGCATCTCTCGGCGTTCGGCGAGAGCGGCTTCCATTTGAACCTTGGCTAAATTGATTTGTTTTCCTGCGGCAGGCTTTTCTTCCTTGCTCAAGGAGCCGAGTTGTTTGAGCAAAGCAGTGAATTTCCCTTGGTTGCCAAGGTATTCCACGCGAACTTGATCCAAGGACTGGAGATCACTTGCGTTATTGAAATCGACAAGAGCCTGCTGTTTCAACGGTTCGATCTGATCTAGGAATGACATACTTAAAAACAAAAGGGCGACCAAGATTGCCTCGGTCGCCCGTAGATTGAAAGTGTTACCTATCGACTATTTATGCCGCAACTTTTAGCTGGGCAGTTTTCCCTGCCAGAGCTTTCCGAGCGATGGCAATCAATTCGGAGAACGCAGTGGAATCAGTTGCCGCAAGATCAGCAAGAACCTTGCGATCCAGACTCACCTGAGCTGCCTTGAGGCCTTCCATGAATCGGCTGTAGGTCATTCCGGCGGCTCGGGTGGCTGCATTGATGCGAACCTGCCACAAAGCGCGAAAGGTGCGTTTCTTAACCTTGCGGTCACGAAATGCATATTGGCGTCCGTGGTCGAGTGCATCGGCCGCGTAACGATAAAGTTTGGAGCGGCGCATCCGAAAGCCCTTGGCGGCTTTGATAGTACGGATACGTCGTTTACGAGAGGCTGGGCCGTTTGTCGCGCGCATGGTCGAGAGTTAGTTAAAAATTAATGGCTGAACGGTAGACTTTGAGTGATTCGATAGACATCGGTCGGATCCACCTGTTTGGAGGTTCCGAGCGAACGTCGTCGTTTCGCGTTTTTTGTGGCAAGCAAATGCCGTTTGCCTGCGCGTGAGCGCATCACCTTGCCGGAGGCAGTGATTTTAAATCGTTTGGCCACGGCTTTCCGTGTTCTATTTCCTTTTGGACGTCGCATAACTCAGTTCTTAAAAAGAGCGTGGAATATAGGCACCACGTACCGAGGTGGCAAGTATTATTCGATGGTTTTTTTGATGACGATTTTCCAGTCGCTGTAAAACACCGTTTCTAACCGAAGTTCTGGATTCAAAATTAGGTTTTCGCATTGACTTGGAGCATTGAAGTGGGTTGTGGCTTACGGTTTTGCAGGAACAGAAATTTCTAAACTCCGGATTTTTGCATCCCACACAGTTCGCAAACTGGGTAATTCGATAGCAAGCCTTCGATACAGGGCTATAGCACTGCCTTTATCATTTACCAATTCCGCGATTCGACCCGCTGCCAAGCCGGCTTTTTTCATCCAATAGGGATCCGAGGGCTGTCCTTGGAGGTCTTTTGCATACAGAATGTTCAGGAGGTGATTGAGAGCCCCTTTAAGCAGCGCAGCCCGGGTGGATGGGGGATTTGATTCAGAGAGTTTTTCCAGTGCCAGTGCTAGGCCGAACTCTGCCTGATTTTTGGCCGCGACCGGGGCGTTGGCAGACTGCAAAACCTTCAGATACGCATTCGTCGCTTTTCCATAATACTCAGGGAACTGCGCCGCGAGTTGCAGGTAACAATCGCCAGTCTTCCCATAAGCCAGCGGTTCCAATCGATGCCCCACATATTGCTTGGTGATGATAGCAAAGGCATTCAACGCCTCGATGTAATTGTTCAGTGAATTGGTGGAGGTGGTTATACGTTGTTCAATGATGACGTCACCGAGCATGAACCAAGCTTCTGGAGCGAGGTTTGTGGGGCATTGGGCATCCCCTAAAAGATTCGTTAGGTAACCCCGTGCATCGTTGTAGCCTTGGCGCAGAATGGCTGTGCGCGCGGCCATCAGACGTGCCTGGAAGGCGAGTTCCTTGGCGGGTGGATTAGGCGTTTGAAAAAGAAGCTGATAATTTTTTTCCGCTGATCCCCATTGTTCGCGATTGTAATAATAATCAGCCACCCAGTTCTGAGCCATCGGAGCCAAAGTGTGCAGCGGATATTTTCCAAGAAAATTCGTGAATAATTGGAATGAATTGGTTTCATCCCCAGCCCGAAATGTCATCCATGCACGGTCAAATTGAGCCTCTCCAATGGAAGGGTGATTGGAGTAGCTTCCTGTCCATTGCTGAAGCTCGGAAGCTCCTTCCGCCCAACGATCGTCATACGAAAAGGACCTTGCCCGGCTCAGTTCAGCGAGGGCTCGCATCGGAGATGAAGGTCGTTCTTCAATAAACTTCACCAACAACTGACGTCCTTCCACCAACGCTCCTTTCTCGATCAAATGTTGGGCAATCGCGAGCCAAGACTCTTCGGCCTGACTACTTTTGGGATGTTTGTTGACGAAGGTTTCCATGGATTGAAGGGCTTGCGTCGTTTCGCCCAATGCAATCTGGCCGCGTACAATTTGATGCATGGCTTGAGCCGCAAAGTTGGTTCCTGCACCAGGCAAGTTTCCAAATTGTGTGATGAACTCTTGATAGTTCGTCACCGCCTTTGCCAATTGGGACTGTGCGTAAAAAGTGTCCGCCAGTTTGAATTTTGCCACAGACTGATCTTCCGCTCGAACCAGTAGTTTCGATGCCGCTTGGAATGCATTCTGTGCTTCTACCATCCGCTTGGGGAGTGGCATCGTGACATCCTCCCAATAGCTCCAACCTTTTCCAAGCCACGCTTTGCCGATCACCGTGCTGTTGGTGATCTGCAAGATAATGGTATCGAAATGAAGTCGAGCTTGCACCAAAAGGGCTGCCTTCGATTTGTCCGACTGCGATCTCCACGAGTCGAGTTGCAACTCCCCTGACTTCAGGTGAAACACGTCCGCCCCATCATCCAAGGGGCGTGCGGAGAGAAATCCTTCAAGTCGAGCGACCGCCTCCTCGCGTTTTCCTTGGGTCAGGAGCAATTCAGCTCCTTGCATCGCGGCTTGCCGCCGTTGTTGTGGAGGCATGTTCGTCGCCTGAGCCACCGTATCATACGCTCCCAAAGCGTCAGTGAGTCGGCCAATACGTCTGAAAATCTCAGCCTGCAATGACAACGTGTTGCCTTTGAGCTCCATGTAATGGCTCGTCTCCGCCACAGTGAGGGCATTTGTTGTCAAAAGAAGTGCGTTCGCCGTGTGCCCTGCAGCCAACTCGGAACGTGCTAACAGATCGAATCGTTCCCAGTCAAGGTTGGGTGGTAGCTTCCATGATCCCAAGGGGCCGAGAGCCTGTTGTGCTTGGGCGGTTTCATTTTGCATGACCGCCATCCTCCCCAGCAGTAAATAGCCCATGGCGACGGTGTTATTTGTCAGCCCTTGCGCGGCTTTCTGAAAATTCCCCTGAGCATTTCCTAACAGTTCCATCGCTGCGGGAAGTTCTTGCTTCCGGTATTTCGCCAACGCTTGGCTGTAACTTGCTTCCAAACGCAACGGAGACTGCGGATGGTCGCGACACAATCGACCGAAATTTGCCGCCGCTCCTTCAAAATCACCCCGTGCCATCTGGCAGGTTCCCATCCAGAGGAGGTAATGATCTACCCACATTCCTGCTTTGGGTAAGCCCCGGTTCAGCAGGTCGTAGGCCGCATCGAAAAGTCGATTATGATACCGAGCCTGGGCTTGGAGTAATTGAGCCTCAGGGGCGTAAGTGGAATCCGAAAAACGGACAATGAATTCCCCAAGCTCCTTCTCAGCTCGCTCGTAAAAATGATCCTGCAACGCCTTTCGTGCAGCACCCAAGGCAACCTCTTCAACCGTTTGAGCCTGCGAGGAAATCGGGCAATAAATGCCGAGGACTAGCAAACCAACAATGAACCATAATTGGCGCATACAAGAATCATGGCACCGAGCGATGAATAAGTCCAAGCCTCCGTGTGTGCTCATCGGCATTTGTGAGCGATCAATCCAAAAAAAGCGAGGCTCCGATGAGGAACCTCGCTTTTGAGATTAGATTCTACTTATGCCTTGGGCGCGTCCAATTCCTTGGATTTATCTTCCATGGCTGCTCGACGGCTCAGTTTTACCCGGCCCTTGTCATCAATTCCGATGCATTTCACCCAGATTTCATCACCCATCTTGACAACATCTTCGGTTTGTTTGACTCGGAAGTTCGCAAGTTCGGAGATGTGAACCAAACCATCTTGGCCTGGGAACACCTCGACGAAAGCGCCGAATTCTTTGATGCTCACCACACGACCGCGGTAGGTTTTGTCGATTTCGATTTCGGCACTGATGGCCTCAACTGCAGCGCGGGCGACTTTCATCCCCTCTTCCGAGGTGGAATAGATATTCACCGTGCCGTCATCCTCGATATTCACTTCGCATCCGGATTCTTCGACGATGCGTTTGATATTTTTTCCTCCTGGTCCAATCAAGGCACCGATCTTTTCGGGGTTGATTTTCAGGGTGATGATGCGTGGCGCGTATTTGCTGAGTTCAACACGTGGACCGGGAAGCGTTTTCGCCATTTCGGCGAGAATCACTAGCCGACCTTTGCGAGCTTCCTCAACCGTTTCTTCCATTAACTTGTGCGGAATCCCCCGCAGCTTCAAGTCGAGTTGGAATCCGGTGATGCCCTTTTCTGTGCCAGCGATTTTGCAATCCATGTCGCAGAAAGCATCTTCCCAGCCGATGATGTCCATCAGTAATCGGTAATCGGTAATCGCTCCAGCGGCGTCATGTTCCGTGCAGATGCCGATGCTGATACCAGCCACAGGGCGGATCATCGGGACACCTGCATCCATTAAAGCGAGAGTGCCGCCGCAGACCGACGCCATCGAACTCGACCCATTGGATTCGGTGATTTCGCAGGTCACGCGGATGGCGTAAGGGAATGTCTTGAACGGAACCATGGGAGCGATGGAACGCTCGGCGAGTGCCCCGTGGCCGATCTCTCGGCGACCAGGACCGCTGATGCGCCCCGTTTCTCCCACTGAGAAATTAGGGAAATTGTAATGCAGGATGAACTGCTTGCGGCTTTGTCCGCCCGTGTAGGAATCGAATTCTTGGGAATCCTCCGTGGTGCCTAAGGTTACTAGGACGACCGCCTGGGTCTCACCGCGCTGGAACATGGCAGAACCGTGTGCCCGAGGAATCAGCCCGGTGTCAGAAACAATGGCGCGAATATCACTAAATCCACGACCATCAAGCCGCTT
>CAMBHS010000044.1 GCA_945867235.1 Akkermansia muciniphila | reverse complement strand
TGCTAGCCAAAATGAGCGCCGAGTGATGCTGGTAAAGCAGGAATGGCAGCGAGAAAAAAAAGAATAAAAAACTAAATCCGATTAAACTGGTAAAATCGGTGGGGTCAGCGAGGAAATACCCTATTAAAATTGCCAATGGAATGACGAAGGACGTGGCGAATAAAGTTCCTAAAAATGGCTTACTGCTAGGCAACATAAATGCAATTCATCACATCGGGCATTCCATTCAAATTGGCATGGGTGATGGAATATCAATTCGAGCAGGTTCGGGGTTTTTTTCAGTCACGTTTACCTGTTCAATGTGAATAGCCGCGGGTTTCGTCGCCATTCCCCGATTCATACTCAAGTTCAGTCCTGCCACAGAAGCAAATAGCCAGAAATCCGAGGTTGCCGCGCCGAAGAAAAAAACAAAGAAGAACACTCGCGCAATAAAAAATCCAAGAAAAAATCTGTTTATTGTTTTTAATTCATGACTTCCATATCTGTAATTGTTTTTTAATACTGCATATATAGATACAAGAAACCATATAAAACCGACGGCTCCGAATATACCAAATGGAATCATAATAGACAGAGGTCCATTATGATAATCCCCTGCAAGTCGAGCGGCTTCAGAGGGCGAATAAAATCCACGACGCAAGGCTTCCTTGGTAAAATACATGTCGGTCGGATTGATAGAGAACCCTTTACCAATCCAAAAATATTCAGGGATATCTCTGACGACTACTTTCCACATGTCCAGACGCCACTGTAAAGATCCTTCAGCATCGGCTTTAGCCACAGAATTAACTTTTATAGGAAGAAAGCTAAGACTCCGTTGTATAGTCATTGGTAAACGATCAGAAAAACCAATAATTAAAACACTAAAAACCAATAACACTGTGGTTATTAAACCTGCGTAAAAAGTTCTGTGGAGCTTTTCCAAAAAGAACAACACTATTATTAAGATTGCCAGCAATATGATATTCGACCTGAAGCCTGCCATCATGATAGCAATGATTGCGGCTAGGCTTAAAATAAAGCGCCAACTTTTACGCAGATCCATAATACCAGCGAGACCAAATCGAGCCATTAGCCAATAAACCACTCCAAAACCGAGCGGTGCAAGCCCACTCAATCGAACAACTCCCCCTGAAAGTGTAATGTCTTCGGCATTGGCTTGAGAAAGAACAAACTCAACCGGAAAAAGATAAAAGAAGAAGTAAAAATTTGGACCGAGTGCAAAGGCCACGTTGCCCAGAATCGCCGTGCCACTCATTGCCCAAAATGCAGCACCCAATGTTTTCGCTTTTTCGACGCTAAGTGGATGCAAAACGAGAGCAAAATAACCAACAGCTGCCGCCAGCATGGTAACGTAGCGGCGTCCTCCAAAAACTTGTGCCCCCATGATATTAAATCCAGTCCCACCCGTGGCTCTCATGGTAAAAAGAACCACCAACACCAAAAAAATGACCGCGAGATCCAATGAACGAATACCGCAATAAAGTCGTGATTCGCGATCCAATGGCCAAGAAGCGACAGAAACTACTAAACTTATCCCCGCTAGTAACATCCACATTTCCGGCCTACCCGGAAGGAAAAATGCGTTGATGAACGCCGTCGCCGACACAATCAATGCGGAATGGTGAAAGCGGATCAAAATTGGCGTGAGCAAGAGAAAGAGGAACAACCCAACACCAATTAAACTTGTTGAATCTGTGGGATCAGCGAGAAAAAAGCCCATCAAAATCGCCAAGGGAATGACGAAAACAAAGATAAGCAGGGCTTTGGGTAAAGATGACATTAAATTACTTCCATCAATTAACCAAAGGAACGAAATTGGGGCAACTGTTTTGCTCTGGTAATTGAAAAGGAAACTCCTTCAAGCATTTTCAAACGCGATTATGTGTATATTGAATGGCAAATAGGAGGTTTGGATCAAATTCTCGCTGGAAGGATAGATAATTCATGAAAGCAATTTGCCAGCCTATTTAATTCAGAAACGGAATGGAGACTCGAAATAACGGCTCTTACTATTTCCGTTCCCTCATAGTTTATTACGGCAGGATATATTCCATGTTCTAAAAACAGGTGCTTAATCGATTCGCTGTCACTGCTCATGGGAAACATCGTGAGTATTGGACCCTCTCCTTGAATAAAATGTGCGCGACTGCGGATGGTTTGAGCGTTCACCATCAATTGATTACGTAAAACAATCCCTTCAGAGGACAATAATTCCAACGATTTGTTGGCAGCTTGAACCCAAGGAACCGGTAGCGGAGTGCCACCACGAAACATGGCACTGTGACTCCAAACTTCTGCAACGATTTCTTCTGATCCTAATATGGCGCCTCCGGCAGAGCCCACGGCTTTACTTAATGAGGTAGTTCGCACAATGTGACCTCCAGCCATTAAACCGGCCGATTCCAGGCTGCCACGACCTGAACGTCCAGAAACGCCTACCCCGTGTGCATCGTCTACCCAGAGCCAATCGTTGGATTTCATGAACTGGGCATATTCCGTGATGGGAGCAGAAGAACCATCAAACCAAAAAACTCCGTCGGTTAAAATCGCTACCGCGCCCTCGCCTAGTGCAGCGCGTTTGAGTTTCAAATCCACGCCGTTTCGATGAGTAAATCTGATGCATGGAATCCCCAATAGCGTCACCGCATCCCGCAGGCTAGAATGCGCCCTTTCATCCAACAACACAGCCGAAAATCGTCCTGCGAACGCCTGTGCGAGGATGAGATTGGCACTGTAACCACTTTGAGTTAAAACAGCGGCCTCCGTTCCGAAAAAATCTTTCATTCGCGTTTCCAACAATGCGTAAGCAGGGTGGTTTCCCGTGGTGATGCGCGAAGCCGCAGGATTCAATCCATCGCGTCGAACCGATTCCTCCACAGCCCGAATGATGAGAGGATGACTTGAAAGCCGGTGGTAATCACACCCTCCGAAATAGAGCAACCTACGACCCTCCCAGATCACATGGGTTCGATCTACCTGTTCCAACTGCGGGTGGTTCATGAACTGATGTAAGCATCAACACTTCCTTTTTGCGATGCGTTTAACTTGGGTTTTCACCAAGGCGATGGGTTTCAGGAAGGATTCAATTTCTGAGGCTACAATTTTTTGAGCCAACAAAGCGGGAGGGGTTGAATGTGGTGGTCGGGCTAAAAACCCGACACCTCATCGATGGCGGGGGACTCCAGCCCGCAATATGCGCAAGGAGAATCCCCGCCCGTTTTCAAACGGTTCGACTCGCGCTTCAATTTCCAACACCGGATAACGGACGGTCGCGAGGGCGTAACTTCTGTAGCTTTGTGCGAACATCTCGGTTTCGACCATGCCTGTCCTGTCTGCGAGCGAGAGAAATTTCATAGGTTCGCCGGTTATTTGATGGTGGATGCGCTGTTCCACGACAAGACCGCAGGTTGTTATGGTTTTGCCGACAAATTCACCCAGACGATTCACTGGGCAATAGGTCTCCCAGGCAACGTCTGCGAACAAATCAAGCGGGTGTCCGCTGATGGCGAAACCGAACAGGTTGGTTTCCCATTCCAAACATTGCTGGCGTGTGGGTTCGTTGAGCGGAATTTTTGGAAGCTGTTCAAGTCCCGGAGGTGCAATCAGCCACCCCTGATTCTGTTGACTGTAAGCTCCAAACATCTTGAGGAGATGTTGCGCCTGCCAGAACTGGCGCGTGCGAGTCTCGCCAAACTCGTCGAACGCGCCAACGCGGATCATCGCCTCCCACTCTTCTCTCGACGGAGAAACACGGTGGAAAAAATCAGCCAATGTAACAAACGGTTCACGTTCACGAGCCTTGAGCATCGCGTCGCTGGTGCACGTGGTGAGCCCTCCTATCCGCGTCAATGGCACCCGGATGAAAGTGTCATGAGGCACAAAGGCAGGCCCAGGTTCGTTCACTGACGGCGGCAATAATTGCAAACCAAGCCGATGACATTCGAGGACGTAAACAAGCGGGTGATAAAATCCTTTGCCGTTGGTCAACACGGCGGACATGAACTCTGCGGGAAAATATCGCTTGAGCCATGCGGACTGGTAAGCCTCGACCCCGTAGGCGGTACTGTGCGCCTTGCAAAAAGCGTAGCCTGTAAATCCAGCAACAAGTTCCCACACTTCTGCAGTCTTCTGCGACGAATGACCACGAGCACCAGCGGATGCGAAAAACTCGCCGCGAATCTCCTCGATAACGGAGCGCTTCTGCTTATTCAATGCACGCCGAAGCACATCGGCACGTCCCACTGATAAACCGGCAAATACCTCGCACAACTGGAGAATATGTTCTTCATACACCACCAACCCATAAGTGCTGCGCAGACAATTCTCCAAGGACGGGTGCGGATAGGTCACGGGTTCTAGTCCTTGATACCGTCGGGTGAATGCCTGTTTCTTTCCTTCATTGGCCGCACCGGGACGGATGACGCTGACGATGGCAATCAGTCCATCAATATCATTCACGTTGCACATCCGGCAAAGGCTCGTCATCGCCGGACTTTCGATATGATGCACGGCTCGTCCGTTCCCGCTGGCAATCATCCTCCATACTTCTTCGTCTTGCCACGGTTCGGATGCTTGCGGATCGCCCAGCAACCATTGGGTGTCAAACTTGCTTCGCGCGATGCAATGATCCAAATCCACTTCGATGCCGCGATTGGCAAGCATCTTCTTCACGTCGCGCATCACAGCTAAGCCGCCTTGTGCGAGAATATCCATCTTCACCAACCCGATTGTTTCCACCGCATTCATGTCAAAATGAGTGGTGGCATAGCCTTTATTTGCGATGAAAGTAGGTGTCAATTCGTGCATCGGTTGCCGTGAGAGCACTATGCCGCAAGGGTGCATTTTGGGGTAGCGCGGGACACCATTGAGGAACTCTGCCATTTGCAAAGCCGTCCGATAGGGTTCCTCGTCGAGAGGCAAATCACAATTCTCTGGGCTGGCACGCAACTCCGTTATCAAACCGCCACCCGTGCTAGGCGATGATTCATCGGAAATTCCGCCACCACCGAAACTCCAAGGGAAGTGGTCTGTAAACTTCCTGACTTCACGCTCAGCCACCCCGAGCACTTTGGCAACTTCAGCGAAGGCGCTCCGGGATTGGAAAGTCGAGAAACCGCCCACGACAGCGCAATGTTTGCCTCCATACTTCTCGAAGATGATTTTTACCACATGATCTTTGATGTCATGGGCAAAATCGATGTCAATGTCCGGCAGTTTGTTCAAGGCCATGCGCTCCTTATTCAGAAAGCGCCGGAAATAAAGTTCGAAACGAATCGGGCAAACGTTGCTGATGCCAAGGCAGTAGCAGACGAGACTATCGGCTGCACTTCCACGCGTGATCCATTCGATACCGCGGCGGCGACATTCTTGCAGGACATCCCAGGTGATAAGAAAGTATTCCTCGTAACCTACTTCGTTGATGATGCTAAGTTCTTCCATCGCCTGTGCGTGAAATTTCTCCGCCCGCATTCCGTAACGGTCGCGCAGACCTTGGAGCACAAGTTGCCGTAGAAATTCGCTGGATCGTGAACCGTCCGGTGATACAAACGCCGGAAATTGTGGTTTGCCAAAAGGGAGGTCAAAATTGCATCTCTCCGCGATTTCATTCGTATGGTGCAACCATGCGAAATGTTCTTTGCAGGCCGCACTCATTTCCGCAGCGGAACGAAAATGGAGCCTGCCGCCGCTGCGTTTCTCCGGATGCTGCTGTCGCAAAAGTGTCAACGTGCGGATGCTTTGAACGATATCGTATTTTTGCCGATCCTCGGGGGTTGCATAGTGGATCGATGGGCACGCGACGATGGGGAAGCGACTCATCATTTTGCGTGATGCCGCCAGGTGATAGAAACGACGTGGAAAAAGCTCGGCAATCCGCACGTCTTCGCTGACGGCAATCAATCCATCCGTAAGACCGTCAAGATCACCACACCGGAAGGGATGACGCTGTTGGTTTGCAACCGAAGCTTCGTCGGCATCTGACCTCATTCGCTCAGCATGGATTGAAAGCAGGCGACAGAGATTGTGATAACCGGACGCCGACTCGACATAGAGCAGCAGCGGTTTGGTGTCGATCCATAGCTCGGTACCAAGAATCGGTTTCACCCCATGATGCTTTGCTGCCTGCACGAATTCGACCGCACCATGCAGGTTGCCTGTATCGGTCAATGCGACCGCTGACAGACCATGATGTTTAGCTCTCTCGACAATGGCCGTCGGCGAAAGGGTCGAATCGAGAAATGAATAATAACTATGAACGCGGAGGGGAACATAATCGGCAACCTCCCGCTTCACCGGAACTGAGTTATGCCGATTCAAAACCATATCCTGACTGACGAGCGTGGACGCTGTGTCAATCGGCGGGGTCATCAATCGAAAATCGTGCCCACGCAGAATGACCGAGCGTCCGCGTGATTGGCGAAGTTCGTCAACAACCGACGCCAATCGGGACTGGGCATTCTGCCGCTGCGCTGAAACTTCCAACGCAAGTTCACTGCGGAAACGACCTACATACACATTGGCCAATTTCAGCGAGACAAGGCGCAAACTCACTCGTCGCCGCCATGCGGTAGACAGCATGATTTTCAGGCGACCATAGATGTCCGTTTCGAGGTCTGTCGGTTCAGAAAGGCTTTCATTCACTTGATCCTCCGCCATATCGTTGTAGCGGATCCTCACGGTCAACGTACGGATGCTGCGATTTTCCTCACGAATCTTTGCAAACAGGTTGTCCGCCATGCGCCGCAACATGGCCAGAATGTAATCCTCGTCTGTCACGTCGGTTGCAAATGTTTCCTGCTGGCTGAAGGATTTCTGAGGATCTCGCATCGGAATAATCGGCCGTTCGTCAATCCCCTGCGCGAACTGCCGGATCCCTCTAGCTTGATTGCCGAGTAATAATTCCAGCATTTCCAATGGTGTTCCGGCAATCTGACATATCCGCTCGAGTCCGGCTGCATTGAGACGAGCACTCGTCTTTGCCCCAATGCCCGGCAACCATTTGTTTGGCAGAGGATGTAGAAACGCAGCCTCGCCACCGCGCGGCACTTCATTGAATGCGGCGGGCTTGGTCAGTTTTGATGCGATGGCACTCACGAGTTTATTCGTTCCAATGCCTTCACTGACGATGATTTTGAGTCTTTGCCCAATGGCTTTGCGGATGGTCAGCGCGATTTGAACGGGCGATTTAGGAACACAGGTCAAATCAAAGTAACCTTCGTCAATGGAGGTTTGTTCCACATCTGGCGTGAAGTCGTAGCAGTAGCTGAACATCCAGTTGGAGAATTGTTCGTAGCGCTCGAAGTCGCCCGGAAGAACAATGAGCTTCGGACAAAGTTTTCGCGCGCGCGCGGTCGGCATGGGTGTATAAACACCGAACTTGCGTGCCTCATACGACGCAGAGGCAATGATGCCGCGGTTTTCGCCACCAACAGCCACAGGTTTGCCGCGCAGTTTCGTATCCGACGCCTGCTCCACAGCAGCAAAAAATGCGTCAGCATCAAGATGAACAATCGTGCGTGACGGTATCACAACTCAACGCTCCAAGAAGGTGCCAAGGAAATATCCAAGCCTGTCCCCCTCATTCTTTTGCCCGGCGAATTAGCGCACGAAACACACCCTGGATCACCAATTCCTCCGATGGAATGAGATCGGGATACTTCGGATTCTCCGCTTTGAGAAACGGCTTTCCATTCTTTAAAAGAAATGTTTTGAGCGTGTTTTTTCGGTCTATCAATGCCGCCACGATTTGTCCTGATCGCGGTTCCAGCCCATGCTCAAACACAGCAATATCCCCGTCACAAATATGCTTCCCTATCATCGAATCTCCTGTCACACGCAACGCGAACGTATTTCGCGTTGGCTTGAATCCAAGACTCGCAACATCGACAGAAACACAGCCATCGGGTTCTTGTTCACGGTCATCGGAAAATCCGGCGGGAATCATCCCATAAAATGGGATGTTCATGATGCGGTTCCGGTGCTTCGTCAAAGGAGATGTGATACGAAGTGATCTCGATTTTCCTGATTCCGACTGGATGAATCCATTGCGTTTCAGCGCATCCAAATGATACGCCGCCGCCCGATGTCCGCGAAAACCAAGTTTGAGTGCAATCTCACGAAGCGTGGGGGTAGGTCTTTCGGCGTAGACTTCAGATTGTATGAAATCCAGCACGCGCTTTTGGGTTGCTGTCAGCTCGATCATTAATTATCCATATGGATAACAAGTTCAGGAATATGTGTCAATTTAGAATGAAACAAAAAAACCGTTCTACTTGATAAATCCACCAATCTCCCCAACATCCTGACATGAGCACAGACAATGACATCCGTCTCGTCATGGTGACGGCACCGGACGTTGATTGTGCACGCAGACTGGCACGTTTAGCGTTGGAGGCGCGCGTTGTGGCCTGCGCCAACCTGAACCTTCATGTTGAGTCCCACTACTGGTGGCAGGAAAAAATCCAATCTTCCCCTGAAATCCTCATTCTATTTAAGACCACTGCCGAACATATTCTCGCTCTCGAATCTCTCATTGTGCTGCATCATCCCTATGAGACCCCGGAATTTGTCGTTCTACCGATTGATTCTGGGAACAGTCGTTATCTTCAGTGGATTAAATCTAATTTAGCATCTTGAATTGAAATCAAACCATGACCTGGCCACAAAATTACGATCCCCTAGCCAATTCTCTCGCTTCCACAATCCTCGCTGCAATACCCATCGTTACGCTCCTAGGGGCGATCGCATTGTTTCGCATCCGGATTCATTTTGCGGCACTACTTGGACTGATCACAGCACTGGCAATTGCGATTCTAGGATTCAAAATGCCTTGGCACCTAGCGGCCTCCAGTGCTGTTTACGGAGCGGCTTATGGACTTTTTCCCATCGCATGGATCATTCTAAACCTCCTCTTTCTTTACCAACTCACGGTTCTTTCAGGGCGTTTTGATCTTCTGCGCCAGCATCTCGCTGTGTTGGCTCCTGATCCTCGTATCCAGCTTATCATTGTGGCTTTTTGCTTCGGCGCATTCTTCGAAGGTGCGGCTGGTTTTGGGGCTCCTGTCGCCATCACCGCGGCCATCCTGATCCAACTCGGGTTTTCTCCCCTGCATGCCTCTGGACTTTCGTTGATCGCCAATACGGCTCCCGTTGCTTTTGGCTCCATTGCAACCCCAATTATCGCTTTGAACGCGGTCACCGATCTGGACATTCATCAACTCTCCGCGATGGTGGGGAGACAATTGCCGCCATTTTCCCTGATTATCCCCGCCTGGATTGTTGTGGCCTATTCAGGTTGGCGTGGTTTGCGTGAAACTTGGGGAGCCGCCCTAGTGGCGGGATTCGTTTTCGCTCTCGTCCAGTTTTTGGTGTCGAATTACCATGGTCCTTGGCTAGTGGATATTCTTGCTTCACTCGCATCCACTGCGGCCGTTCTTCTTTTCATGAAATGGCGAAAAGCAGGGCACGGGGTCAAGTCAACCCTCAGCTCTTCCCAAATTCGATCTGCCTATCTTCCTTGGCTTGTCCTCTCTCTCATTGTTTTTCTGTGGGGAATTCCAGACTTCAAAAAATCGCTTAATAAACTAGGGACTTGGGCACAGCCCGTTCCTACTCTTCATGAATCTATCCTGCGCACCCCTCCCGTTGTGGCTGCGGTCAAAGCTGAAAAAGCCTTATTCATTTTCAACCCATTTTCAGCCACCGGATCGGGTGTATTCCTAGCCGCATTGATCGTCGGAACCATGCTTGGCTTCACCCCTGTGCAACTCTTCCGTACTTATCTCCTCACGATTTATCGCATCCGCCATTCGATCGTGACCATCGCGGCTATGCTGGCTCTCGGTTACGTCACGAAATACTCCGGTGCCGATGCGACACTCGGTTTGGCATTGGCACATACAGGTTGGTATTACCCATTTTTCGGCACGATGCTTGGCTGGTTAGGAGTCGCCTTGACGGGATCGGACACCGCTTCGAACGTGTTGTTTGGAAATCTCCAAACAATCACCGCTCAGCAAACTGGTGTTGACCCTGTTCTCATGGCTGCTGCCAATAGTTCAGGCGGGGTCATGGGTAAGATGATCGATGCTCAATCCATCGTGGTTGCTTCGACAGCAACCAATGCCTACGGTCAGGAATCCAATATCCTGCGCTTTGTTTTTCTCCATTCCATCACCTTGGCGATCCTCATCAGTATTTGGGTGTTTCTTCTAGCACGCATCTACCCCTTCACCTTGATGGTTCCTCATTAGTGGCACTTTCGGCTGCTGGATCCTCGGGTTCCAAAGGGGCTCCTTCATACGAAGTTGGCGAATGATTTTTCCCGTGAGGAACACGAGCCATGCAAAAAGGAGGGGCTAAAGAGCACAAACCCGCTGTGTCAACGGCGCAATGGGAACTGATCAACTCGAAACCGAACCAACCTGCTCAATTACGTAAGAAAGGGAGATCCGTGCAAAAAAAAATGCACGAAGTAACCCTATCCAACAAATGAACCGAATTTCAGTATAGTAAATTGCCTCCGAAATCGGGCATGAGTTCTGCTTTTACGTTTTGGGTCCATTTGTCCAAGGATTCACTCCCCAAGGTCCAAAACTTCCGGCACAACTCAAAATATTCGAGCACCACTTCGCGTTCCCCTTTTTCGAGAAGATCCTTAGCCAGACTCATATTGGGACCGAATGAATTCATCTGCGGAGAACCCGGACTTTTACCCGCTTCGATCAAGTGTTTTTTTGCCTCCGGAATGCGACCTTCGATGACATCGATCCGCCCTAAGACAAGATTCGAATCTTGAATCGCATTGCCATAATTCCAGTCTTTTACATATTTCGGAATCAAACCGCCCAATTCCGTTGCCCATTTTTTTGCGTCATCTGTTTTACCCAGACCAACGCTTTCCTTGGCTGCGCGACCCAGCGCATAAAACCTGTCACTCTCAGTTTTTGCCTGAGTCAACTCCTTCTTAGCTTTATCCAATCGCTGCTGAGGTGTGGGGATCGTTTCGCCCCCGCAACCAGCAGTGAAAAACACAAAAACAATAAAAATGAGCGAGTTTCGAATGTTGACAATCACGAGCAAATAATAGCACTAATCCGTCAAAATTGCAAAAAATCAATGGGGCTATAGCGGATCCGCAATGTGCATTCAAACCGCCTAAATGATTTCGATCACAATTGCAGTGGTGTTATCCTTTCCTGATTGTTCCAATGCTTTCTCGACTAGGCGTTGCGACGGGTTGGTTTTTGGCAGACCTTCTTGAGGTTCACGGATATTTCTCAGGATCTGATCTTCTGACAGTCCATCGATAAGGCCATCGGTGCATAGAAGAAACACATCCCCCTTCTCGAATGCGACGGCTCCCACTTGGGGTTGCATAAACTGGTGCCCGCCTCCCAACGCGTTTTGAAGAATGTGCCTCCGTGGATGATCCCGCGCTTCACGTTCGCTGATCTTCCCGTGTCGGTAAAGCCAACCCACATGGGTGTCGTCCTCACTCAGTTGTTTCAGCAAACCGCTTCGATTCGAAAGATAATAGATGCGGCTGTCCCCCACATGACCAAAATACATCCAAGAATCCTTGAACCAACAAAGGCTTAGCGTCGTTCCCATTCCTGCGCACTCCTCATAACTCCGTTCTAGCATGGAGAGCGACTTGTGAATTTGATCAAACAGTTCCACAAATATGTCCGCAAACCCAACTTTTAACCCAGCTGCGGACTGCTTGAATACATTCGGCAATAGTGTGGTTATCTTTTGGATCGCCACCTGACTTGCAAAGCCTCCTGCCTTTGCGCCACCCATTCCATCGCTCACGGCGAAAATGAAATCTCCACTCTGGATTGATTCCTCGCCGGTTCGTCCTAACAAGGCGATATCGCGTCCGGCCAACTTGACACCTAGAAAACTGTCCTCATTTTGAACCTTCACCCTGCCGCGGTCAGTAACCCCGCACCAACGAATTCTAAGGTGAACATCATCTAAATTCGATTCATTCGTCGGGGTCATTCAAAAATGGGGTAAAATTGTGGCGAATTCAAAATCGATCACACAAAAACGACCATCCGCGATCCGGTAGGTAATGTTTCTAGGTTCCGCATCGTCATGCCGGACGCCGTAGACCTTCAATTCATCAAATACCTCTGCAGCCCGCTTGGGATCAATAAACTCAACTCGTTGCCCACAATTCGTGGTCACGATGAGCAACTGTTCCGAATCCGAGTGGAGCAATCGAGGCACGAAGGGACAGTGATACTTCTCCAAGTGCCTCAGGACGAGCACCTCGTTTGAAAATCTCTCGCTCGCTTGAGGTCCTCGGAAAGTTTTGAAGACTTTGCCATCGTAACCGACGCGCACGAGCGATCGTAATGTGTCTTTCAAAGAAATCACAATGGACAGGGATTAATGCATTTGATCAGTATCGGCAAATCCCAATCGAGGTGACTCGAAGTTTTTTCGTGCCCAAATGTAACAATAATTGCCATTGGCACTTTGCCTGCTTAGTATTCCCTCGTGCAGAAACAATTGAGTTTTGCAGATAATTGAACATATTATGCAATCTCGAAGTGAGCAGTCTGTGCAAAATTAAGCACCAAATCGACATCATGGCGAAATATAAACTTGAATACATTTGGCTCGACGGATACACACCCGTCGCCAATCTACGCGGCAAAACCCAAGTAAAGGAATTTGATAATTTCCCGAAGCTGGAACAACTTCCCATGTGGGGTTTTGACGGGAGTTCCACGCGGCAGGCTGAGGGTCACAACTCGGACTGCATGCTCAAGCCTGTGGCCTGTTATCCTGATCCTACCAAAGAAAATGGTCTGCTTGTGATGTGCGAAGTGATGCTTCCTGACGGAACAACACCGCATCCGACAAATGGCAGGGCAACCATAATGGATGATGAGGATACTTGGTTCGGATTCGAACAGGAATATTTTCTCTACAAAGATGGGGTTCCACTCGGATTTCCAGCAAGTGGATTTCCTCATCCGCAGGGCAAATACTACACGGGTGTTGGCTATGAAAACGTGGGAGACATTGCCCGCGAGATCGTGGACACGCACTTGGAGTTGTGCCTTGAGGCTGGAATCAATCATGAGGGGATCAATGCCGAGGTCGCCAAGGGACAATGGGAATTTCAAGTCTTTGGCAAAGGCTCAAAGACCGCAGCGGATCAGGTTTGGATGGCTCGGTACCTGTTGATGCGTCTTACTGAACGCTATCAAGTGCAGGTCATGTGGCATTGCAAACCATTGGGTGCCGACGTGGATTGGAATGGATCCGGAATGCACACCAATTTCTCCACCAAACATATGCGTGAAATTGGCGGGAAGGATTACTTCGAGAAACTCATGGCAGCGTTCGACAAGTATAAAAACGAGCATATCGTCGTTTACGGTCCGGACAATCACTTGCGACTGACGGGTCTGCACGAGACGCAGTCCATTGATAAATTTAATTACGGTATTGCAAATCGAGGGGCTTCAGTGCGAGTTCCCCACAGTTTTGTGAATGCCGGATACAAAGGTTACTTGGAAGATCGTCGTCCTAATTCCGCAGGCGATCCCTACAAAATTGCCGGACGCGTTCTTCAAACGATTGCGACGGTTCCAACCACCTAAGCTTGGTTATATTTCATCAACAACGGCGCGCACTCCCAAGGTTCGCGCCGTTTTCTTGAACTCATTCATTCCGTGTGAACTTGGTTAAAAAACAATCCATTGTTGCTCTACAAACTGACATCGTTTGGGAGAACAAGGACGCCAATCATCTCGTCTGGGAAAGGTTGCTCACCCAAGTGCAGCCCGCTCCGGAAACGCTCGTGGTGTTACCTGAAATGGCAGCTTCGGGTTTTTCCTCGAACCTTGAATTGACTGCGGAGAATACGAACGGAAGCAGTAGTGAAAGTGTATGCAGTCGATTGGCTGCTCTTTGGAAAATCTACATTATCTGCGGACTGGTTCGACGAACTTCCCCTGATCGAGGACTGAACCAATCCGTGGTGTTCGCCCCTGATGGTTCAGAACTGGCCCGTTACACAAAGATGCAACTCTTCGCTTTAGGAGGAGAAGCTCAGGTTCATATTCCGGGCGACCACATAGTGATCACAGAGATCAACGGCATTCGCACAGCCCTTTTCATTTGTTACGATTTGAGATTTCCAGAACTGTTTCGAGAGGCGGCAAAGCAAGGAGCGGAAATGATCGTGGTGATCGCGAACTGGCCGATCAAACGAGTGGACCACTGGATTACGCTTTTGCAGGCACGAGCCATCGAAAACCAAGTTTGGATTGTGGGTGTTAATCGGAGTGGGAATGATCCGCATTCCATCTATCCGGGCCAAAGCTTAATGGTGGATTGTCACGGGGTGGTTCAAACCAAGCCCACGTCAGAGGAAGGTTTTCTTTTGGCGCACTTCGATATTGAAGAACAACGAAGTTGGAGAAAAGAATTCCCAGCGTTGCAGGATCGTCGTTTTTGAAGATTGTAAATTACTGGCTATCGCTCGCCGCCCCCGCCGGGCGTTTCGAAAAAATCCTAGCATGCTCCAGCATTGCAAACCGATCGGTCATTCCGGCGAGGTAATCGCAGATCGCTCTTGGCCATCCATCCCGCTCGGCGCGACGACGAGATTGTTCCCCAATTTCTTCAGGATGTTGTGTAAAATGAATGAAAAGTTCTTCAAGCAAACGAACCGCCTGAGCATTGGGGTTATGAACTTCAGGGCTAAAGTATAAGTTTTTGTAGAGAAACTTACGGAGTTCCAGATTCAAGTGGTGCCGCTCTTTGCTGTAGGCCACTAATGGCTTGTCCTGCAATCTTACCTCATCAGCCGATTGAACTTTGGCCAAGGTAATATTGGATTCGGAAGTTTCGACGACATCCTTCACCTGCTCATCAATTAAGGTTCGGATGATGATATAGCGTCGGCTTTCTGCCGAAATATCACCGTGGTATTCTTGCACCACTCGGGCGGCATGAGCCCAAAGCCGCACCTCTTTAACCAAGAGATCCTCACTAAGCAATCCTACCTCCAATCCATCGTCCAGATCGTGGCTAGAGTAGGCGATTTCATCGGCCAGATTAGCGACTTGAGCTTCGAGGGACGAGGAACGGGCATTAAAACCTTCCAAGCGGGCGGGGTGATCGTAGGCTGTGAAGTGCTTGACTAAACCCTCTCGAACTTCCCAACTCAAATTCAATCCCGAAAAAGTGGGATACTTTTGCTCAAGTTCCTCGACAATCCGGAGACTGTGCTTGTTATGCTCAAACCCGCCGTGCTGGTCCATCAACCGATTCAATACGGATTCCCCTTTGTGCCCGAAGGGGGAATGGCCAAGATCATGCGCCAGAGCAATGGTTTCAGTGAGATCTTCATTGATTCGAAGAGCACGGGCGATATTCCTAGAAATCGCCGCGACTTCCATCGTGTGCGTCAACCGAGTCCGGAGATGATCGCCGGTGCCGTTGAGAAAAACCTGGGTTTTGTATTCCAAGCGACGGAAAGCGCGTGAATGAATGACACGGTCCCGATCCCTTTGATATTGGGTTCTCCAAACCGGAGGTTCTTCTGAATGCACACGCCCACGGGTCTGGCAGCTAAGCTGAGCGTATGGAGCTAAGGTGACGTTCTCACGCGTTTCCAAATCCTCACGTTGACAAGGCATAGCACCTATAAAAGTCGAGGCTTCTTATTCACTGGGCACATTTTCCTCGTGGATCGTGGCATTTCGCAGGTCGAACAACCGCCGAATCGTATCTTCGATTAAATTATTAGGACAGGAAGCTCCGGCGGTGATCCCCACGGTGATTTTACCACTCGGCAGCCAATCCAAAGTGGTGGTTTCCTCGTGTCGATGAAGATTGTAATGCACGATCTCACGGTCTGAAATTATTTTGGCAGCGTTTTTAATAAAATATGTCGGGAGTTTCGACTCTCCCATTTCCGCGAGGTGTGCCGTATTGGATGAGTTGTAACCTCCGATCACGAGTAAAAAATTGAGCGGTTCGTTCAGCAGTTTAACTAATGCGTCCTGACGATCCTGAGTCGCACCACATATCGTGTCAAAAAATCGGAAGTGCTGGTTAACATTGGCCTCTCCATATTTGTCCGACATGGCTTTTTTTAATCGACGCTGAACCTCCTCTGTCTCCCCTCGTAGCATTGTGGTTTGATTCGCCACACCAATAGCCTTCAGATGAAGTTCGGGATCGAATCCCTCCGAATGAGCTCCATTAAATCGGCTCAAAAACTCCTGTTTAGAGCCCCCATTGAGGATGTAATCACAAACGTAATCAGTTTCAGAAAGGGTCAAAACGACGAGGTAATGACCTGAACCCGTTTGTGAACTCGTGGCCTTAGTCTCTTCGTGCCAAGCCTTGCCATGGATGATGCTGGTAACTTGATCCCGGGAGTATTGTCTCACACGTTTCCAAACGCTCATGACATCCCCACAGGTTGTATCGACAAATACACAACCCTTTTGTTCCAACCGAGCTCTGGTCGCCAACTCAGTTCCGAACGCAGGTATTATCACCACATCGCCTTCCTTGAGGTCCTCCACATCCGCATTTTTTTCTTTGCCAGAGATGGACTTGATCCCCATCGCCCGGATTTGATCGTTTACTTCGGGATTGTGGATGATCTCCCCCAGAATATAAATCGGTTGATCAGGAAAAACCTTTCGAGCGGCGTATGCTAAATCGATTGCGCGTTCGACGCCGTAGCAAAACCCGAATTCTTTGGCCAGTTTGATCGTCAATAACCCATCTGTGGAACGAACCTGGCTATGAGCTCTAATACGATCCACGAGGTTACTTCGGTAATGTGACATTACCTGAGCCTGCACGGCTTCCATGACGTCCGGGCGTCTAAGATTTATCTTTCGAACAGGAGCCTGCAGTTTAGCGATGGCGACATCTGACATAGCGACGTATTTTACCAGCCACCTCACCCACGTCGAGGGGGAATTATCTCAGAAATTCTTTCTGGGTTCGCTTTTGAGTCGGACTAAAGGCGAGAGGTCGTCCGCTCCTGCAACCAACGAAGGTCAACGTTGTTCGGGCTCGAATCATTGTGCCTATGAAAATCAGGGCTCTTCGGCTTGTAGGTTCGCACGTCCAGCCATTTGTGAGATTCAACATGCCCATCCGCGAACGAAGTCAGCCCAGAACGATTATGGTTGCTTGCAGGGATATGGCAAAAGCGATCCTCGCCCATATAAACACCAAATACGGGTCGACAGATACTGTTGGGATGCACGTCCTGAAAAACCATCAAGCTGGAGGGCCCCGGATTGGTAATATCTCCCATCTTTCTGAATGATTTGTATCGTTGAAGGTTCGGAACGGCTCGGAAACTACCCCCAAACCAATTCAGGTAACCGTTCATGGCATAACTCCGCACTCGAGGGTGCGCCAATGTCCCCTGCCCCGTGCCCTTCAATTTGTCGCTGGGACATTTGTAAATGGACGAAGTCTTGAGGTAGGGTCCAAAAAGCGAATATTTTGGATCGAGCAAAAGTGCCAAATTGGTCGCATTGGATGGAATGGTAGCGAAACTCCCTTGAACCCATGAGGATTGGGTGAGTTCCCCATCGGAATTGATCACCAACCGGTCATCGTAATCACCCGAATAAAGGAACCAGATTATATTCAGCTGTTTTAAATTATTCAGGCACTGAATTCGATGAGCCTGTGCTTTCGCTTTGGCGAGAGCTGGAAGCAGCAAACTCGCCAAAATCGCAATGATGCCCACGACCACGAGGAGTTCGATCAATGTGAATCCGTGCCGACTTCGCTTTGAAGCTACGGGGTTGATGTTTTTTAACTGCATGAAATTATTGTGTTACTGAATGGCAGATTTTTACGTGCAAAAGCAAATCGGGTCAACGATTTACAGACGTTTTAGGCAAGACGATGGTTACAACAATGTTCCATCCGTTCCGATGTTCGGGTATAGGAAAAAATCGGATACTCCCTGATTCATAGTTATTATTGATCGTCGAAAAAAAGTTCCAAAAAATAAAAGCAAAACTTGCACATATCGATGAGTTTTGTAAGTTGTGAGCGCATAGCAACATCTAAAAAATGATCTACGAACAATAAATCATGAAAATTTCCAACTGTTTCCATACCCGCGCAGTAATCGTGGCAATCGCCATCTCTGGTTTGAGTCTCGTGAATTCGATCGCTCAGGCTCCCGCTGGAGCTGCAACTCCAGCACTGGGTGCTCCCAAAGCGGCGAATGCATTAACCAATCAACTCGCCCGACCCGCAGTCCCAGCTCGACCTTCGTGGGAAGAAAAACTGACCGAAGATCAACGAAAAGCCTATCGCGAAGCACGGGAGACAGCCCAAACCCAGACCCGCGATGTGTATGAAAAAATGCGGACGGCACGCAACGAACTTCAACAGGAGATTTACGCAGATAAATTGGATGAGGCCAAGTTGAAAGAAAAAGCGAATGCTCTCGGCAAGCTCGAAGGAGATATTGCGTTAATTCAAGCAAACTCCTTTGCCAAGTATCGTCAATTCCTTCCTGCGGACCAGCTGGCACGCATGAAAGGTGGATTCGCTCCTCGTACCAATCGGTTGGATGCATTGCCCCCTATTAAGCGAGTGGGAACTAACGCTCCTGCACGTCCAGTGCCTGCCACCAATTAGGAGGCGAAGCACTTTGATTGATCACTGCGCTTGCCGATTTATTTAACTAATGCAGGCGTGGACAAGAGCGATAACGAATTAATTGCCGAAGTACTGGGGGGAAATACCCCCAGCTTCGAGCCGTTGGTCGTACGTTATCAACCTCGACTCTTCGCTACCGCCCGGCGGTATGCGCGCCGTGACAGTGAAGTCGAGGACATCGTTCAGGAAATATTTGCCAAGACCTTTCAGAAATTAGGAAGCTTCCGAAAGGAAGCCCCTTTTGAACATTGGCTCATGCGGATCGCTGTTAGGGTGTGCTACGATTTTCTGCGAACCCATCAACGATCCAAGGAAATAACGGTCACTGATTTCCACGAAGAATCAGATTGGCTTGAACGCCATGTTGGTGCGGAAGTCTTCGATGCTTCACAAGCAGAGGGGGCTAGAGCGTTGGTTCACAAGGCGTTGAGTCAACTCTCTCCAGCGCACCAACTGATTATCAATCTCTTGGAGATTGAAGAAAAATCAGTGAAAGAAATCGCGAAACTGACCGGATGGTCGGTCGCTCTCGTTAAAGTGAGAGCCTTTCGAGCGAGGGCTGAGTTGAAAAAAGTCCTAGCACGTATCGACGGAAATAAATACATGTAACTTGAATCAGATTTCACTCGTCTGTGTAGAAAAGAAGATGAAAGCAGAAAACCGAATGCAACAATTGGTGCAGTTAGCGCGGAAAATTCCCGCCGACGACCGCGTCCCCTATGCTTTCGAAAAGCGGATTATGGCCCGGTTGTCCTTAGGGAGCGTGCCTGATCTTTGGACCTTGTGGGGGCGTATGTTGTGGAGGGCGGTGGCTCCCTGCCTAGGAATCATGATCTTGGCGACCCTGTGGACAGGTTGGCAGGGGGA
>CAMBHS010000043.1 GCA_945867235.1 Akkermansia muciniphila | reverse complement strand
TCATACAATTCCAACAGGCTGTTCACAAAAAATTACCTCAAACATCCCTCGTTTTTATTTCGATTAAACCCAGTCCAAGTCGGTGGAAATATGAAACACTGGTGCGCGATGCAAACCAGTTAATCCAGAAGCATTGTCAATCGGTTCCTAACCTTAGATATCTGGATGTTTTTAATCCGATGCTCGGTAAGGATGGATTACCGAAAGCTGATTTGTTTGTCGCTGACCAGTTGCATTTAAACGCCAGTGGGTATCGAATTTGGGTTAACGCCCTCAAGGCATCCAAATTCTTGCTTCCCAATCCTAGCAAGTAGGGTTTTTACATAGCCACTGGAAAAATCCTCCACCGAGGACAATTAAAATGAAGATTTATGCGGGATTGATCTTGGTGCTTTTATTGGCTGGATGTCTGCGGAAGGGCGCAACGCTGCCTAAACATCAATCAAACCTAAAAACTAATGCCGTAATCACATTGGGGATTACCAACACTGCGACTATCGATCTTACAAATGTTGTTCACCCCAAAAAGCCGTCATTTATTCTTCCAAAGCCACTTGGATTTAACGTCCTGCAAGGTACCGTGGTGAGGGTCGATTTGCCGCTGAAATTTGCCGTTATCGAGTTTTTTGGTGGCGCGCTACCCAAGAAGAATCAACAGTTGTCCATCCACCGAGCGGGTTTAAAAGTGGGGGAAGTTAAAATGGGCGGCCCCTTTCAGGCGAGCAGTGCCGTGGGAGATATTACTACGGGAACAGCTGCGATTGGGGATGCTGTCCAAATGGAATAGTTTAGAATTATTTGTTTTTTTTGTGGGTGGAATTCTTGTGATACGGGGATGAAAGGTTAAAATAAATCCCGCAGAGTGGAAACTCGCCTTCAGTTTGGCTGAGGATGATGGTGAGCTGTTTATCTAGAGCGATCCCATGACGTAAATTTTCGGCTCTACTTTCGTATGCTTTGATCGCCTTTTCCATCAAGGTGATCATCGAAGCGGCGAAATCTTCGGGCGTTTTATCTAGGCACACAATGAATTTTTCAAAGGATCGTAGTGCCTCGGCAATCTCAGTTTTGAATGTGTCAACAGTCACATTCAACCATTAGCCCAATAACTTATGATCGTGAAAGTAAAATAAACACGCCGTGAACGGTTCTACTTCATCGGGATAATTGTCGTTGTCGGAAAGCTTCATAAAGAAACACCGCAGCAGCATTCCCTACATTCAGAGAATCAATTTCGTTTTCCATCGGAACGGCAACGATTTCCCGACATGCCGCCAAAACTTTAGGGGATATTCCATCGCCTTCACTCCCGAGAATAATACACGATGCGTGTTGCAGATTCGCATGACACAAAAACTTGGTTTTGGTGTGGGGGTGTGCGGCGACGGTTTGCACTCCTGCCTCATTTAACTCAGTGAGGGTTGCCGCTAGATCCGTTGAAATGACATGGGGCATTTTAAACACGGCTCCCATGGATCCTCGCACCGAACGACGTAGATAGGGATGACAACATGTTTCTCCAATCACGAGTGCGTCAACTCCGAAAGCAACACTAGTCCGGATGATGCCTCCCAGGTTTTCAGCACTGGAAAGTCCGTCCACTGCGAGTAGAAGAAGATTACTCTTTTTCTTATCCAGAATCCTCGCTAACGGAGTGGGTTCAGGAACCGTTGCCACCGCCAATACTCCTTGATACATCGAAAATCCAGTTAGGGTTTCCAAGGTCTGTTTTTCGGCGATGAATGCGTGGATCATTTCCGTGCGTCCTCGAAAAATGTTCTCATATTCTTTAAGCCATTTTTCTGGGAGCAGCAGGGATTGCACGGTGAGATTACTTTCCAGAAGTCGGCGGACAACTTTTTCACCTTCCGCGACGAATATATTGCTGCGTTGATGATCCGTCTGCCATTTCATGGTTCGATAAGGTTCCAGAAGCGGATCGTCCAATGAAGTAACATTTTGAACCGTGAACATACTTTAGTAGTGAACTGGACAACTCAACCCTGTGGCAAGTTGATGTTGGCAATGAATTGCATCTCACCTGTGGATTCAATTTTAAAAGTTCACTTGCCCGTATCTGCGCTTGTAGATCAGCGAGTGAGATGCCAATGTTTCTGCACCTTACCCGGCTCATGAACAACGCCCCTATTGATAGCAGAAAACGCACGGTTCTAGCGGTTGCAGGACATCCCGATGATATTGAATTCATGATGGCCGGCACCCTTGTGTTGCTGAAGAAGGCTGGTTTTGAAACGCATTATCTCAATATTTCCAGCGGGAATTGTGGCAGTTTGGTTCACTCTGCCTCCAAGCTCAAAAAACTCAGAGAGAAAGAGGCACGCAAGGCAGCAGTCATTTTAGGTGCTGAATTTCATCCCAGCATAGGGAATGATTTGGAGATTTTTTACGACCTCAAAACCTTGCGTCGATTGGCAGCAATCATTCGCGAAGTGCAACCTTCCATCTTGTTGACTCATTCTCCCGTGGATTACATGGAAGATCATACAAATTCATGTCGCTTGGCATTAACGGCCGCATTTGCACGTTGTTTGCCGAATTTCAAGACGATACCACCCCGTCCTCATTATCTGGGGGAAATCTCGGTCTACCATGCGATGCCTCATGGGTTGCGGGATCCACTCAGACGTCGAGTGGCTCCGGGAATCTTCGTGAATACCTCATCGGTGCAGGATTTGAAGTTCGCAGCCCTTGCTTCCCATGCTAGCCAGCAGGATTGGTTGGATGCTTCCCAAAAAATGAACTCCTATTTACAAACCATGGATGATTTCGGCAGAGAGTTGGGACAGATGTCCGGCAAATTTAAGTATGCCGAAGGCTGGAGGCGGCATTTACATTATGGTTTTTGTGGAGAAGCAACAGATCCCTTGAGGACGAGCCTAGGAAAATTTCACCGGATCAATCAGGATTACGAGAAGAACCTAAATCGGACTTGGTGATGATGTTGGATAATGCAGGTGCCAAACTCGGATCGGAAAAAATGAATCCCGACTCTATTAAACGTGTTGGAATGACTCGCTGACTGGTCAATAAGAATGCGTCCGCCATTTCACCGGCGACAATCCTAAGGAACGAGGATGGCATCCTTAGGAATCTGGGGCGGCGCAGGATTCTTGCCAACACTTTGCTAAAATCTGCATTGCGGATTGGCTCCGGGCTGACAATGTTGACGGATCCTGACAGGGCGAAATCATTCATAACGTGGAACAGGGCCGAAATGACATCCTGCAAGGAAATCCAACTCATCCATTGTTTTCCTGTTCCCAATGTGGCTCCCAGCCCCATGCGGAAAGTAGGCATCATTTTGCTAAGAGCCCCTCCTGCGATCGAGAGAATGATGCCAAACCTCGCGTTGACCACCCGACAACCCGCCTGAGAAAGTGGTTCAGTAGCCCGTTCCCAATCGATGGCGAGTTCGGCAAGAAAACCATCTCCAGGAGGGGAATATTCGTCCACACATTCTTCTTCGCGATCCCCGTAAAAACCGATCGCGGAGGCGCAGATAAACGTGGTCGGATGTGTTGATCGTTGAAGGAGCGTGCTGACCAGAGCTGTCGTCGCCTCAACCCTACTGCGTCGAAATTCGAGTTTTCTTTCTCTCGTCCACCGTTTTTGGGCGATATTTTCTCCAGCTAGGTGGATCCAACAATCAGGCGCAGATGCGGAATGGATGCCCCAATCGATCATTCCAGAATTCGGTTCCCAGCCGAGAAGATCGTCTTGAGCTGGAAGGTTGCGTTGAAGGCACAAAACCTGATGACCCGCGATCCTCAACGCAGGAACCAACGCTTGACCCACCAAACCCGAGCTGCCGGAAACAACGACAAGCATATTATATTCTTAATCCAACATAGGGATCATCGCAAAAGGTTTCATTCGTCCGTCTCATTATCGTTGATAATCTTGAACGACTGCGGGGATCTGAAATTTGATTATCTTTTGATTTTTATAACTTCTTGCTGCAGGGGCATGGTTTGTGCTGTTAAGGTGTAATGATACAGACAACATTGGAACAATAATGGTGAGTTCAATTGACTTTGCGGAGGAGGTTTATAGACTGCCCGCTTTAGTCCATTTAATGACCCGGTACGACAGGTGAATCGTGGCTGCCAAAGACGATATTTTTATTGATACCCTAGTGGATATGGGCCTCTTAGAGCGCAACCAGGTGGATGCGCATCGACAGGAGGCTGATGCTACGGGTGAAGGTGTTTTAGACACCATGGTGACGAAGGCGATGCTCACGCCTGCCCAAGTTGCTCAGGCTAAAGCTGCGCATTACGGCATCGAATTTGTTGATTTAACTGATCTCAAACTTTCTGACGATGTCATCAACGCACTTCCTCGTCACATCGCTAAAAAATATTCAGTGGTTCCGGTGATGTTGCAGGACGACACGTTAACTGTGGCAATGGCGGATCCAACCGATATTGACACGGTGGATAATCTCCGCGCTACCCTCAGCTTGAACATCGAACCTAGGGTTGCGGCATTACAGGATATCGAATCAGCCTTGGAACGATATTACGGGGGCGGGAGCGGCGGAACGGCGAAAAAAAGCGGCACGGACACGGTGAGTAAGTTGATTCAAGACATCACCGAAGGCGAGGTTGAGATTGGGAGGATGGGGAAATTGGGAGGGGCAGATGAAGGGGCGCCTGTGGAAACCGACGCACCGATCATCAAACTCGTTAACCAGATTATCGTTGATGCGTTCAAAAATCGCGCTTCAGACATCCATCTTGAACCCATGGCCAATTTTTTCAGAGTGCGATACCGTATTGACGGGGTGCTCCATGAAATGAAAGGGCCGCCTAAAAAACTCCAGGCATCGATGATCAGCCGGCTGAAAATTCAGGCGGGCATGAACATTGCGGAACGTCGCATTCCTCAAGACGGACGCATCCAAACGATGATCAATAATAAGCCGATTGATCTTCGTGTGAATTGTCTCCCGACCAACCATGGTGAGAGCATCGTCATGCGTATCTTGGACAAAGAAGGATTGCGCTTAGGGTTACCGGAGTTGGGATTCCTTACGGACGATCAGCAAACTTTTGAAAGATTAGTCGCGTTACCCGACGGCATCCTGCTGGTGACCGGACCCACGGGTTCAGGTAAAACCACCACTCTTTATTCGGTCTTGAATTTCATCAACCGTCCAGACCGAAAAATCATCACGGTGGAAGACCCTGTTGAATACATGCTCGCTGGTATCAATCAGGTGCAGGTTAACGAGCATATTGGATTCACATTTGCCACGGCACTTCGTTCCATGTTGCGGCAGGCTCCCAACGTTGTCATGTTGGGAGAAATTCGTGATATGGAAACAGCTTCCATAGCGATCAACGCCTCGTTGACTGGGCATCTCGTATTCTCAACACTGCACACCAATGATGCTCCGAGTGCAGTCACGCGCTTGATTGACATCGGAGTTAAGCCCTTCCTTGTCGCTTCCTCCACACGTGGGTTGATGGCTCAACGGTTGGTTCGCAAAGTTTGTAAGCAATGCACAACTCCGAGTGTGCCGACTGATGCGGAACTACGATTACTCGAAATCAATGTCAACAGCATCAAAGACGCAAACTTCCGCAAAGGAAAAGGATGTCCCAACTGCAGTGGCACCGGCAATCGTGGCCGATTCGGAATTTTCGAAATTTTTGTGATTGATGATGAAGCTCGCAAGTTGATTTACGAAAAGGCGCCATCCTCTGTCTTACGCAGTCGCGCTCGCGAAATGGGTATGCGTACGCTACGCGAAGATGGGGCACGTAAAGTCGTTGCGGGATTAACCACTGCTGACGAGGTGATTCGTTCCACATCATCCGAATCTGAGTAAGGCATATTTACCGAATCCAATTTTAATCATTTAGAAACAAAGAGGTTTTTTCAGTCCGAAGTATGTCATATCAAATGTCCGACCTGTTGCAGTTGGTGGTTTCCGAAGGATCTTCTGACTTACATCTCCGTGTGGGTATCCCACCGGTAATTCGAGTTAACGGCGTACTTGCCCGGGTGGATGGGCCTGTGTTGCGTCCAGAAGACACGGAGGAACTCATGCGCAGTATGACCTCCGAAGATCACATCCAACATGTGCGTGAAAAAGGTGGCGCGGATTTTGGTTTTGCGTTCGGAGATGCCGCTCGTTTTCGCGTCAGCGTGTTTAAGGAAAAGGGCAACTTTGGCATGGTGCTGCGACAAATTCCGAGCAAGTTGCTCACAATGGATCAGATTGGATTGCCGGCATCGGTCAGGGAATTGCTATACAAGCCGCGCGGATTGGTATTGGTAACGGGACCAACAGGGTCGGGCAAAACGACAACCCTCGCCTCCATGATCAATATCATGAACGAGCAACGTGATGATGCACACATCATCACCATTGAGGATCCCATCGAGTATTACCACAAACATAAAAAAGCGGTGGTGACGCAGCGGGAGGTTCATATTGATGTGCCCAGTTTCGCCGAGGCACTTCGCCGAGCACTGCGTCAAGATCCGGATGTGATTCTGGTTGGAGAGTTGCGCGACCTTGAAACGATGGAGGCTGCTATCACAGCGGCTGAAACGGGTCACTTAGTCTTCGGAACGCTACATACCACTGGAGCTGCCAAGACCATCGATCGTATCACGAACGCTTTCCCCACAAACCAACAGGAACAAATCCGCATCCAGCTTTCGACCGTATTACAAGCGGTTATTTCTCAATTGCTGCTCCCTCGAGCGGATAAGCCGGGTCGAGTGGCTATTTTTGAAATCATGGTGAACACACCCGCGATTGGTGCGCTCATTCGCGATAACAAAACTTTTCGTATTAACTCTGACATCCAAACGGGTGCCAAATACGGGATGATGACCTTGGATAGTTGCCTGATGGATAAATACCAACAGGGAATGATCTCACAGGAGGAGGTCATCACCAAAGCACAAGACCCCGCTGGTATCCTCGTGAAATTGCAAGAGTTGGAGAATGCCAGAGTTGCCAAAGCCGCTGCTTAACGCCTATGTCTGATACCGCGATCCACCCATTGCTCATTCTGATCCGCAATAAGGCTCTTCTCGATGAAATGCAGCTCGAGGAGGTGATCCAGGAACACACAAAGAGTGGGAAACCCATCCCTCAGATTCTCGCGGAAAAGGAATTCATTGATCCGATTACTCAGTTGAGCGTCATAGCCGACGAACTCAATACCGAGGTCGTCCAAATTGTTGCCGAGTCGATTGCAGAAGAAGCCGTAAAAATTATCCCTGCCGATGTCGCCAAACAACTGGGTTGCGTCCCAGTTGCTTTATTTGGTTCTACCATCCAAGTAGCTTTTCTGAATCCATTTGCGGTGGAAATAGTGGATCAGTTAGCCAACAAGATCGGAGCGGATTACGGAATCCAGCCGGTCGTTGCTGACCCTGTAGACATCCAGAAAGCCATTGATAAGCTTTATGGAGCCCCCAGTAGCGGACAGAATTTTGATGAATCGCACATGTCCGCGTTGCTGAAGGAAATGGGTGTCGACGCAAATGAAGGACCTGTCAATCCGCTGGATGCATTAAAAAATCTTCTAGATTTAACAGACAATGCTGATGCGGCTCCGATCGTAAAATACGTTAATGCCGTTATTTATCAGGCCGTTCAGGATCGTGCCAGTGACATCCATTTTGAACCCTTCGAACATGAGTTCAAAATCCGGTATCGTGTCGATGGTGCGCTTTATGAGATGGCACCGCCTCCAAGGGAATTGGCTTCACCTGTAATCTCGCGACTCAAGATTATGGCGAACCTCAATATTTCTGAACGCAGACTGCCGCAGGACGGTCGTATTTCTGTAAATATGGGGGGGAAACAAATTGATCTGCGTATCTCCACGCTTCCCACATTGTTCGGGGAATCCGTGGTGCTCCGCGTGTTAGATCGATCTGCGGTCAATCTAGAATTAGGAAGCCTCGGGTTACCTAAATATGTGCATGATTACACCGTAGAGGCGATCAATCAGCCCAACGGTATTTACGTTGTCACAGGGCCCACGGGATCCGGCAAAACTACGACGCTTTATTCCTGTTTGCGCCAAGTCAATACGATGGACGTCAAGATTCTGACCGCTGAGGATCCTGTTGAGTTCGATATCGAGGGCATCATGCAGGTAGCGGTCAATGAAGGGGTCGGCATGACGTTTATGAGGGCACTCCGCGCCTTCTTGCGTCAAGATCCGGATATCATCATGCTGGGAGAAATGCGCGATCTGGAAACTTCCCAAATCGCGATTCAGGCATCTCTTACGGGTCACTTGGTGCTCAGCACTCTGCACACGAACGATGCCCCTGGTGCTGTAACACGTTTGGTTGACATGGGCGTGGAACCGTTTCTGATTTCCTCCTCGCTGATGGCAGTTCTCGCACAACGGTTGGTGCGGAAAGTGTGTAGAAAATGTCGGACTCCTTTTGAACCCACGGAGTCTCAACTTACCATGCTCAACCTTTCACCCCATGATATTGGCGACAAGGTCTTTTACTACGGTCGCGGTTGTCCAGCTTGTAACGACACGGGGTATAAAGGACGCAAAGGAATTTTTGAATTACTCCTCGTAAACGAAGCGGTTCGCACTTTGATCAATGAACGAGCTCCCACTGTGGTCATTCGTCACAAAGCGGTTGAATTGGGCATGACAACCTTGCGTGAGGATGGACTTAGAGGTATTTTCGACGGCGAAACCACTGTGGAAGAAGTCCTTAAATACACCTGATTTTTAGGAATTGCGTTCATGAAATACATCTTGGCGGTAGCCTGATATAATCCTCGTATGCCTAATTTCAACTACGTGGCCATGGACTCTCGTGGCAAGGAAACCAAAGGCACATTGCCGGCTGCCAACCAAAGTGAGGCCATCAATCGCCTCAAGGAAATGGGGTATTTTCCAACTAAGGTCACCGAGGCGGAGGCCGTCAAACCCAAGGACGATAAAAAGGCAAAAGCTCCTAAAAAAGCTACCGATGGGAAAGGGAAATCCGGTCGAAAAGCATTGGTGATCCCCGGATTCGGAACTGGAGTAAAACCGAAAGTTTTAACCGCGTTTACTCGCCAATTGGCTACTCTAGTTGACGCCGGACTCCCTTTGTTACGCGGTCTGCGCGTGCTTGAAAAACAGGAAAAAAATCTTCCATTGAAGAACATCCTGAATCAGTTGGCACTTTCCATCGAAAGCGGAAGCACGTTTTCAGAAGGGCTGGCTCAACACCCCAAAGTTTTCAATCGTTTATTCGTCAACATGGTGAAGGCCGGTGAATTGGGAGGCGTTCTCGAAGTCGTGCTTCAGCGGCTTTCAGAGTTCATGGAAAAGGCCCAGAAAATCAAAGGTAAAGTGGTCGCCGCCATGTTTTATCCTGTCGCGGTTCTCGTCGTCGCGGTAACCATTTTAACGGTGTTGATGGTATTTGTTGTTCCAAAATTCAAACTGATTTTTGCGGACATGTTGGAAGGCAAACCACTTCCAGATTTTACAAATTTTGTACTCGGAATCAGCGAATTGATGGCCGGTCACTTTATTGAAAGCAGTTTGGTCTTGGTGGCAGTTTTCATTTCCATAAAACTTGCTATCTCCAAAACAAAGATCGGAGTCCGTCTTTGGGATAAACTCCAATTGAACATGCCGGGTGTGGGTCCGGTATTGCGAAAAGTTGCCATCGGTCGATTTACTCGTACGTTGGGAACACTTGTGAGCTCGGGGGTTCCGATTCTGCAAGCCCTCACGATCGTCAAGGAAACAGCAGGTAATGTGGTGATTGGCGACGCCGTCGCCTCAGTTTACGCCAGCGTGAAGGAAGGGGAAACCATCACCGCACCGCTTGAAGCATCCCGCGTATTTCCACCCATGGTCATCAGCATGGTGGACGTTGGTGAACAAACCGGCGCACTTCCTGAAATGTTAATGAAGATCGCCGACAATTATGACGAGGAAGTAGATAATGCTGTATCTGCCATGACCTCCCTCATTGAGCCGGTTATGATTGTGTTTCTCGCTGTCATCGTTGGAAGTATCGTTATTGCGTTATTTCTGCCGCTGATTTCTCTGATTGATCAACTTGGTCAAGAAGGAGGTGGAGGCGGTAAGGACGAGTAAAAAACTCCTCTTGGAATTGAAGGCCGCCTTTACAGGCGGCTTTTGATTTATTGGACGAAATCGATTGTCTAGTTCATGCTGTGAACTGTCGAACCCATGGATAAATCGTTACAAAAACTGGCAGCCTCATTGCCTGCGGATCTGCGAAACCGTTTTGCAGTTTTGGAGCGAAGATTATTTCGCGTGGAAACGGCCATGGCCGTGGTATCGACTCTATCCGGGGTTAGTGCCTCCTACTTGGTGCTATTTGTATCTGATCGATGTTGGGACTCACCCCAGTGGTTACGCACAACTGTGTTCATCGCAGGAGTGGTTGCCATAGGACGATTCGTTCATATGTGGGGGAGTCGTTGGGGTTGGGCTCGACGGGATATTAGGGCTCTCGCCATCATGGTGCAAAAACGGTTTCGCCGGCTCGGCGATCGTTTGCTCGGTATCGTTGAATTGGCTGATGAGTCCCATCGCCCAATTCATTTTTCTTCTGAACTTTATCAAGCTGCCATTAACCAAGTGGCGGAGCAGTCAATCCCCTTCAACTTCGCGCAAGCCGTCGAAACAACCCACCTCCGTCGGATTACCGTGGTGGCTATATCAGTAGGTTTTTTCACACTGATTCCATTCGTCCTAGTTCCTGCCGTAGGAATGAATACATTGGCTCGCCTAGGGATGCCTTGGAAATCCTTGCCACGCCTAACATTGGTAGAATTGGAAGGTTTGCCCACTGAGTTGGTCGTTCCCCATGGTGAATCTTTTCAAGTTCAAGGGCGATCCACTTATCGCACATCGTTGTGGAAACCCAAATCATTGCGATTTGGAACTGGAAAAATTCTAGGTTCAGGTATCTCGAATGCGAATGGGTCTTGGACTTTGCAGATTCCTCCTCTTCTGAATCTGTCAACATTGAGCGTTCGCCTCGGGGACGCTGAGGCTTTCATTCAGGTTAAACCTACGTTACGTCCGGCCTTGTCCGCGCTGACAGCCACAGTCCGGTATCCTGAATACCTTGGACATCCTGAGTCTTCTCAAAATGTTCAGGGTGCCTCTTTCTCTGCCGTTGCTGGGAGTATTGTAACCTTAAAAGGTTCGGTCACCCGGGTTCTACAATCGGCTCACTTACTGCCATCCGAAGAACTTCCGTTACCATTGGCAATAAACGAATCTAATTTTCTAAGTCCTCCGTTTGAAGTGTCGAGCAATCAAGACGGCTCGTTTGTTTGGATGGATCAATTGGGATTGAGCAACACTGTTCCATGGCGTTTCACATTGACCCCGCAAGTTGACGCGGCACCGCTTCCAGAGTTGGTCGAATTACCAACGGATTTGATGATTTTAGAATCTGAAGTCCTGTCGATAAAACTAGTAGCCCAGGATGATTTCGGAATTAAACAGATGGGATTGATCTGGGAGATGGTGGGTCAAGAAACGAATAATTCGGCGAGCCAAAATCGGTTTCAAACCATTGCAACAAATTCTTCGTCCAAAAAACTAGAGACGGCTTTTTCCTTTACCCCAACACTTTTGGGTGCGGGAGTCGACTCGACGCTAGTTGTGCGTGGGGTGACGGTAGATTTTTTTCCTGGACGAGAGCAGGTATCAACAACCCCTCGTCGGATCCAGGTCGTAGGCAATGAACAACATGCTGAGGTCGTCCGGCAAAAGTTGGAATCCTTGCTAACAGGATTAGAGGAGGTGGCGCGTAGTGAAGAAAAATTGGCTCTCGATATTACCGAACTTAAGGACAACAAGTCCCTTACCGATTCCGTTGCCGGCAAAAAATCTGAGGAATTGAAACAAACTCAGGAACAGAGTGCCGACCAGTTGCAAAACATGTCCGAGGAAGGTTTGAAAACCCTTCGTGAAGCGATGCGCAACCCGACTTTTTCAGAACAAACGCTTGGGGAATGGTCCAAAACACTCCGAGATATGCAGGAAGTTTCGGACAAATCGATGGCTCTCGCCGCAAAAAAATTGTCCGACGCCTCCAAAAGCAAACAGTCCGCAAAGGAACGGGAACAAAATCTAGCTGAGGCAAAGGAAAAGGCTGAAGAGGCTCTGGAAGAATTGCAACAAATACAGAAGAAGGTGAATCGCGGCCTAGATGACATGCAAGCTCTTACCCTTGCACAACGATTACGAAAAATAGGTGGACGCGAGAACGAATTAGAAATGTCTCTTCTGAAAAGCGTTAAGGAAACGATCGGGTTAGCTCTAACCGAATTAAATCCGAGACAACTGAAAGCTCTTACATTCGCGGCAGATGACCAAAGCGTGACACAGAAAGAATCTGCTCAACTATCCACGGAAATCAGCCGATTTTACGAACGCACCCAAAAGGAAAACTACGGCCGAGTCTGCAAAGAAATAAAAGAATCTCACGCTTCCGAAGAACTGGATCGAATACGCAGTTTAATTCGAGAAAACGTTGCCATGGAAGCGATGCAAAACTTGTCATCTTGGTCGGATAAGTTTGTTGCTTGGGCGAACATCTTGGAACCACCTAAAAAGAAGAACGAAGGCGGCGAAGGATCACCGGGTGGCGGCAAGGAAGAAGGTAAACCGGAATCCGCAATGCAACAATTGATCGAGTTGTTAAGGTTGCGTGAGAGTCAGGTTAATGTGCAGGAACGAACCAGATTGTTAGAGGAACAAAAGATCGAGACTGAGATCTATCAACGCGGAGCCAAAAGGGTTGCGGACTCACAAAACGAAATCCAACACCGCATCGGGTTTCTTAAAGATGGTAGTTCTATTGAAATAATAAAACCGACACTGGATTCCGCAGAAGGGCAAACCTCGGCTGCAACTGAGCTACTTCGAAAACCGGCGACCGACTCTCCCACACAGCAATTTCAAAGTGAAGCTGTGGCGCTTCTTTCTGATGCGATCAACCTCCTGAATGAGCAACAGAAAAACGACGACAACCAAAAGGAAGGGAGCCAATCTGAGGTCGAGGAAATGGCGATGATGATGAAACTCATGGCTCAGAAACCAGGGCAGGGGACGGGGTTGGCTCCGAGTCCTCAACCCGGGCAAAATATGAGCGGAGGAGACACGACCGAACGGGCAAAACCTATGATCGGAAATATCACTGGCAAGTCCGGCAATGGACGAGGCTCCGCCAAAACCAGTGGTCTCACATTAACCGTACCGGTCGAGTTTCGAGAAGCACTGGAAGAGTTCTACAAAACTGTCGATCAAGACCTCAACTAGTCTCAAGAGTTGACAGTAGAACGTTAGAATTAACGCGCTACTTCAAACGCAAATCCCTTTAGGTATTCCGTTTCCGGGATCGAGGGCACTACGGGGTGATCCGGAGACTGGGTATAAGTGGCAGTGCGCCTAAGCGTTCGATTGGCATCAAAAGACGCAGCTAGAATCACCTCTTGGAACATTGTGGCACTGATATGGTGAGAGCAACAGAAGGTTGCAAGAGTTCCTCCGCGCTTCAGTAACTTCAATGCACGCAGATGAATTTCCTTATAACCCCTTAACGCATCTGGAATTGAGGCGCGATTCCTTGTGAATGAAGGAGGATCTAGGATGATCAAGTCATACCTTGGAACAATTTTTTCGTGAGGTCCAACCGTTGTTTGTTGTTTGAACCAGTCGAAAACATTGGCCGCTTCAAAAGTGCAACGGTCAGCAACTTTATTGAGAAGTGCATTTTTATTAGCCGCACTTACGGCAACCTCGCTTTGATCCAACCCATGCACGTGAACGGCTCCTGCACGAGAGGCATGAAGTCCAAAACCACCCAGAAAGCTGAAACAATCAAGCACGTTGGCGCCTTTTGCCAACTCACCCACATGCTGGTAGTTCACTTGTTGGTCGAGGTAGTAACCTGTTTTGTGACATCCTGTCATATCAACAGCAATTTTAAGACCGTTCATTTTCACGGTCACTTCACTGACATTTTCACCATCAAGCACACCTTGAACCTCGGCTAGACCTTCAAATTTACGCGAACTCATCTCATTGCGTTCGAGAATGGCACGGGGTGAGAAAATCTTTTTGAGAGCCAAAGTTATGATCGGTTTTCGAAGATCCATGCCCAGGGATGATGTTTGCAGAACCAGCACATCTTCATATTTATCAACGATCAAACCGCTCAAGAAATCGCTTTCCGCATTGATGACTCGAAAGGAAGAAGCTTTCGGGAGATGACGCCTACGAATCGCCAAGGCTTCGCGAATGCGTGTTTCAAAAAAGTTTACATCTACATCGATCCGATCTGAATCAAGAATTCGAACGTTGATTTTTGATTTTGAGTTGTAAAACCCAGTGCCGAGCAATCGTTGACGATGATCCTTAACTTGAACCAAATCACCATTATCAGCCGGCTGGGTTAATCTGAGGATGGAACCCTGATAGACCCATGGATGACCACTAAGAATCCGATCAGATTCTCCTGGTCTGACGATGACAGTGGGTAAAATGGCAGGTGAAGAAGTAGTAAGTTTCATAAGTTTGTAAACATAACTGACATAACCGAACTATAAACTGAGATTGGGATCGCCCCAAATCTTAAAGGGAACATCGATCCATTACCTAGAAAAAGCAAACCAAAGCTGGGACTGCGATCAGTTATTCCAGCCGTGGGAAATAAAGGTTAACCTTCCGATGAATCGAAACTAATTAATCAAAAAGGAATACGACTCAGGCAGAGCTAATCATTCCCGATTGCCTTGCAAAATTAAATAAACCACCGGCATCAACAACAGGGCGAACATCCCCAAGATCCTTGAACTTGTAGGTTTTTCCGGTGGCTTCCACAGCTACGGAACTGGCGTCTAAGTCCACGGTCACAACATCTCCCGTTTTGAGAATATCGCAAAGCCGATCCAGACTCTCACAAGGATATAATTCACCCGTGGCCACACAGTTGCGGAAGAAGATTCTGGCAAAACTTTCTGCTAGGATAATCCGTGTGCTGGCCGAACCCAATGCGATTGGCGCATGTTCGCGTGAGCTGCCGCAGCCGAAATTTCTTCCCGCCACGACAATTGGATAACGACTATCCAGTTGTCCTTCTTCGACGAAACGATCGGGATAAAGTAAATCTGGCAACCCACACATCGCATAGGCACCTAATTTCTCATATTCTTCGCTAATCGTTGGAACCAAATTCAAGTACTGGGCTGGAATGATTTGATCCGTGTCTATGTTGTCACGCACCACGTAAACCGGACCATGAAAGACTGTTTGCATAAAGACTACACTATGCCCAATAAGGCAAACGTCCGGCAAGATTCATTTGGAAGCCAGCGGGAATTTGATATTGGGAAATGATACGGTTACTTCCAGCTAGGGTTTTCAGGCAAACTGCCGTCGAATTCCCGAATGAGATCGGTTTCATAGCTGCCAGCAAAGGAGCCCGTAAAAAATTTATTCAATGCCTCAGCATGGAATCGTTCCCAAGAGGTTTCCTCCTTGCCTGGAACGATGGGATAAAACAACGCCCCGTTTGATTTAGCAGCCTTTTGGTCTCCTGGAGCATCGCCAATCATGAGGATTTTGTTCGAAGCATATTTTCCAACAGCAGCAAATTTGAGATGCTCAGTTTTCGTGCCCATTTCCTGACCTGCGATTACTTGAATCCCTTTGTCGATACCGTGCTCAGCCCACTCGCGCGCCAAAGCGTCGGCTGGGGTCTGTGAAATCACCATGGCATCAGCCTGTGTGTTGATCAGATCGAGAGACTCCTTGAAAAGTGGGAATGGAGGGACGCCATGCACGATATCTTCAATGGCTTTGTTCACCGCGTCGGACCAGACTTTTACTTGCGCCAGTCCTTGGTTGCCGTTCCTGACTTCATTCGCGAGAGTTGCATTCCCAAGTTTAGTCTCACGAACCAGCCATTCATCAAGTGCCAGTGTGTCAGAAATCACCACGCCGCGTGTTTGGATTTCTTTGCGTTCACGTAAAAGATTCAACGCTCGGACTAGCGCGGGAAATCGATTGGAACCGCGTGTTTTTGAATAGAGATTAACGAAATCCCATACTTCGCGAGCATATTTGCTCACCGCTTGCAGGTGAAAATGCTTAACAAACATGGGGGTAAAGCATTCCTTATGTTTGATTTCCATTGAATCAAACACACAACCATCAGAATCAATTCCGATAAAGAATTCCTTCGAAGGCTTGAAATCGTGGAGAACTTGAGCTGGATCTGACATATATTTTAACAGGCCCTGAATTGTGCGGACAAGGATCGCTTAAGCAAGTTGGAAAACGTCTAAGCTACTTTAAATCCTCACCGCGAAGGCCGCCCACAGTCCAGTCGAGATTGTAGAGCAGAGTGGTTCCATCCTTGAATGGGGCATTGAGTTTATCATAAGTCGCGAACTCAGAATGACCATCGACGAAAAGCAACGACATGCCTCGAGTCCCGTGTCCGGACGAAGTGGTGTTCTTGCGAATATCGTGCGCCTTTCCTTTGGTGCTAGCAAAGCAAGGAGCGATCGCTTTTTTTGTGGGAGATCTAACCTCAGTCACGCGCCGAATTCGTAAAGCACTCCCATCGTCGGTGTGGTAAAATTGGTTGTAATAATAATAGGAGCAAGGAAAGAGCAATTCATTCGTTCGGATGGGGAAATTATTCATAATCGCCCATTGGAAATTGAAGCCTACTCGTTGATCCGATGGACAAAGGTAAAACGAGCGGGAATTCGTGCTGATGTAAGGATTAATAAGTTTGAGAAGATCGACGAAACCCATTTGCGGCCAATCGCGGCCCGAGTAAGGAAATTGATCGCGGTTGTCGTTCGTATACATCGCGTAGGTCAACCCAATTTGTCTCAGATTCGAAATACACAAGGTTGTTTGTGCCTTTGCTTTAGCCTTGGAAAGAGCAGGTAGAAGCAGGCTGGCGAGGATTGCAATGATTGCGATCACAACAAGGAGTTCGATCAGGGTAAACGCGTGCGCTCGTTTATTGAGGCGCAATGAACCGTGCGAATTGTGCTCAGGTGCCATGTTGGCAACCTAGTCAATCAAACCCTTCCAAGTCAAACCCAGAAAATGGGGGTAATAATCGCTGTCATTTTCTAGGTATCGAGATTACCATGGGTGAAGAAACTCCAGTCGATTTATCTCCAATAAAACTGTCAAAGTGAGAAGTTGCTCTTACAAGTTTGGATTGAAACAGGGCGGGCATCCCCATCTATTTCTCCGGAATCTTTATGTGAACTGGGTTCTTTTGTTACTTCCATGTATTGCAATAGTTTCTGTTCAGGCTTCACAAAAAGGCAAATTGCCACCCGCTGTCTCTCGTGAGATTGATTTTAATAAAGACATTGAACCTATTTTCTCGGCTCATTGCATCGCTTGTCACGGAGCGGAAAAACAGAAGGGCGGTTTACGATTGGATAATCGAGAATCAGCATTGAAGGGTGGTGAGAATTATGCTCCTGCTATCAAACCCCATCACAGCGAAGAAAGCCCCCTGATCCAATTCGTTGCTGGTCAGGTTGCGGACATGAAAATGCCTCAAAAAGGGGAAAACCTGACTGTGCAACAAATTGGGTTGTTGCGCGCGTGGATCGATCAGGGTGCGCCTTGGCCGCAGAATAAAAAAGTTCCGCAAAAAATTTACTGGTCACTAAAACCGGTAGAGCGTCCCAAAGTTCCCGCAGTTAGGAACTTTTCAGGGACAAAAACAAACCCTATCGACGCTTTTATTTTGACGAAGCTAAAGGAAAAAAAATTGTCTTTCGCCGATCAAACAGATCGCCGTTCCTTTATTCGAAGGATTTACCTTGTGATGCATGGCGTGCCGCCAACGCCAAACGAGGTGACCCAATTTCTCAATGATCACACCTCAACAAATGTTCAATCATTAATCCACCGTGTCCTAGACAGTCCGAGGTATGGAGAAAGGTGGGCCCGACATTGGATGGATGTGGTTCGGTTCGCTGAATCAAATGGTTTTGAGACGAACCACGAACGTAACAACGCTTATCATTATCGAGATTATGTCATTCAGTCCTTTAATGATGACAAACCTTATGATCGGTTCGTGAGGGAGCAAGTCGCAGGAGATTTTTTTGGTGGAGATGCCGGGACAGGGTTCTTGGTAGCTGGTGCCTATGACATTGTAAAAAGTCCAGACATCAATTTGACTCTGATGCAGCGTCAGGACGAGCTTGCAGATATTGTAAACACCACAGGAACCGCATTTCTGGGCCTCACACTTGGCTGTGCCCGGTGTCATGATCATAAGTTTGACCCTATCCCTCAAAAAGATTTCTTCGCCGTCCAAGCAGTATTTGCTGGGGTCAATTTTGCAGATCGTCCGCTTGGTCTCAATCATTCCGAGGAGGAAAAATTGGAATCCTCGTTGCTTACGAAATCATTAGCGTTTCAAAATCTCCAACTCACTGAATTTAGGCAGAAGGCTGCCGACATTAAAACTGCGAGCCTTCCTAATAAATCGCTGCTGCCACCGGTAAATGAATACCTGAATACCGAAGAAATAAATCCGTTGGAGGCGATTTCGGTGCGATTCACGATTTTGGAAACGACGACTGGAGAACCTTGCTTGGATGAAATCGAGATTTACGACACCACGGGGATGAATGTGGCTCTAGCCAGTGTCGGAACCAAACCGAGTGCTTCAGGAACTTTGCCAGGATACGCCATCCACCAGTTAGCACACATCAACGACGGTCTCACTGGGAATAATAAAAGTTGGATTTCAGATACCCCAGGAAAAGGTTGGATTCAGTTGAATTTTCCTTCCGTCAAAAAAATCCAGCGCATCGTTTGGGGCAGGGATCGCGAGCGACATTTCAAAGATCGCCTCGCAACCAAATACCGAATCGAGGCTCAGTCGCAGCCCAATAAATGGGTCTATATTGCTTCATCTCAAAATCGTGAATCACAAGGAAAGGAGGATTCTAACGCCTTTCTTTCCTACTTGTCGGAAACAGATTCCAAGCTGGCATTGGAATTGCAGACCAAAATCAAAAATGGGAGTAATCGTTTCAATAAATTATCCATTGGAACTCCCGCCTGGATCGGCACCTTCGCCCAACCTAAGCCGACGCATAGACTTTATCGAGGGGATCCATTGCAAGAACGCGAGCAAGTGGCTCCCAGTGCTGTCAGCGTGATTGGATCGTTGGAAATGGCAATGGACGAACCGGAACAACAACGCCGTGTTAAGTTCGCAGAATGGCTCACCAGTGAGCGTAATCCGCTCACGGCAAGAGTGATGGTGAACCGAATCTGGCATTATATTTTTGGAACTGGAATTGTCGATACTCCGAGTGATTTCGGTGTTAATGGAGGGACTCCCGTGAATTTACCGCTCCTAGATTGGTTGGCGGATGAGTTTGTTCAAAGCGGTTGGTCCATCAAACACATCCAGAAACTTATTCTTAGTTCACAGACATTCGGACAATCCTCGGTGCCACGTTCGAAGGGGATCGAGAAGGATGCTGACACGCGATGGTTATGGCGATTTCCTCCGAGGCGATTGGAAGCCGAATCTATTCGTGATTGCATTCTCGCCACATCCGGAGCCATGGATTTTCGCATGGGCGGGGCAGGGTTTTCATTGCAAATAAAAGAAAACGACAATGTCGATCGTTACTTTCCTAAGGAGCATTTTACCACGAATGAATTTCGTCGAATGGTTTACCTCACTCGAATACGACAACAACAGGATTCTGTTTTTGGGGCGTTTGACTGTCCTAGCGGGAACCAAGTAATTCCCAAACGCACACGTTCGAATACTCCATTGCAGGCGTTAAATTTATTCAATAGCAATTTTGTAGTGCAGCAGGCTGAGATTCTTGCCGGACGACTCCACCAATCCCATGGCGATCAATTAGAAACACAAATCGCACAGGCATTTCAATTACTATACGCAAGAAATCCTGATGGTTTTGAAAAAGAAGCTTCCATGACGATGATTCAGGAACAGGGGTTAGAGGCCTTTTGCCGTGCTCTCTACAACACGAGTGAATTTCTATTTGTTTTCTAGCTTGTTTTATGGCGTTTCAAAACAGCATTCATCCTTTTTTAAATCGACGTGGATTTTTAAGTCACAGTGCCACGGCGATAAGTGGAATGGCGTTGGCTCAGTTGCTGGGGCGCGATGGATTGTTGGCTGGAGAGAAAGACAACAATTCCCCCATTCGTCCAATCATTGACCCCGCAAATCCGAATGCTTTGCGCCCATCTCATTTTGCTCCACGCGCCAAACAGGT
>CAMBHS010000042.1 GCA_945867235.1 Akkermansia muciniphila | reverse complement strand
TGACATGCGGGAAACCAATCCTCCTTCCAACCCAGAACTCCTCGACGCTCTGGCTAAAGATTTCATCGCGAGCAATTTTAATCTGAAACAGTTAATTCGCACCATTTCGCGATCTTCGGTTTATCAATTAAGCTCCATACCCAACCAGTATAACGCGAATGATAAACAGTATTACTCGCGCTATTATGCCAAAAGGCACCAAGCAGAAGTGCTTTTGGACGCTGTAAATGTTGTGCTCAAGTCCGAAAGTAAGTTCGCCGGTCTGCCATCGGGCACTCGCGCAGTTCAGTTGCCTGACGACAGTTTTAACTCATCCTCCTACTTTTTATCTGTTTTCGGACGACCGGATTCCAATAGTTCCTGTGAGTGTGAGCGATCGCAGGATGTCAGCTTGGCGCAGTGTTTGCATCTGTTGAATTCCAAGGAAATCCAAGAACGACTCACCGCAGAGAACGGACGTCCGGCGTTGATGGCGGGAGACAAAAATTCTCCTGACGAAAAGAAACTCAAACAGCTTTATTTGATCGCTTTTTCACGCGAACCTTCCACCAACGAGGTTCAGTTCGCCCAGGCCTACATCGCCAAAAAAGGGCCAGATCAAAAGAAAACAGCCTACGAAGACATTGTTTGGGCGATATTAAATACCAAGGAATTTCTTTTCAACCATTAGCCGCCGTTTCTAGTTCCTCGTTCTTATGCGATACTTATGGGTGGCCTTGATTGGTCTATATTTGGCGTTAAGCCTGAGAGCGGAACTCCCGCGAACACGGTTGGACACAATCTTTCCCTTCGGAGCGCGACGCGGCACAGAAATTGAACTGCGACTCGCAGGTGCAGATCTTGATGAGGCTTCCCAAGTTCTTATTTCCGCGCCCGGCGTGACAACCATCGTCACCAATGCCCCTATTTTTCCCGTGTCAGATCAAGTGACATGTCGGGTCTCGGTGGCGACCAACGCACTGCTTGGGTTTTATGAGGTTCGAGTGCAAGGTCGATTCGGAGTCTCAACCTCACGGACCTTTGTCGTGGGTGACCTCCCCGAGGTCATCAACACAGGTTCCCACCACTCCTCAAAGCAAGCCATGGTTTTGCCGGTTCCTTGCATCGTCAATGGACGCGCAGAAACGAGCGCGATTCACTATTATCGATTCACTGCAAAGCAAGGCCAAAAGTTTACCGTCGAATGCCAGTCACAGGCCATCGATTCACGGTTAGAACCCGATATCATCCTGACTGATATGGCAGGGCTTGAAATGGAACGAGGTCGTCGTGGTACGCGGTTGCAATTCTTAGCGCGGCAGGATGGTGATTATCTCATCCTTCTGCATGATTCCCAGTTTCGAGGCGGAGCGGAATATGGATACCGTTTGGAAGTGAGCCTATCACCTCGGTATGATTTTGCATTGCCACTCGCGATAAATTCGGCGACGAACCAGTCTCCTTTGGATCTTTTTGGTTACAATATTTCCGACGGGAAACCCGCCACCAACCAAGTTTATCTCGGCGAAGTGATTGAACGCTTCGTTCAAATCACCAACAGCACCAGACATCTGTCGGCACCCTCCCACCAAAATTTGGCTGAAGCCTTCGTCGATTCCTTCGACTACTGGCCTCTGCTCAATAACATTTCCAGCGATCCGGTGCGTCTATTGGTCAGCCCATCAACGAACATTCTCCGAGAGTTGGAACCAAATGACCGCATCGAAACGGCACAATTAGTTACGGTTCCCTGTGAGATTTCAGGGCAGTTTTATCCAAACCGAGACCGTGATGGTTTTCAATTTCTCGCTAAAAAAGGAGAGGTATATTTCATTGAAATCGTAAGCCAGCGGTTGGGTTTGCCCACGGCACCTATAATTGTCACTCAACGTGTGACAAAAAATGACAAAGGTGAATGGAATACAAGCGATCTCAAGGATTCAGGAGATCAGGATGCCAATTATGGAGGGGTGGAGTTTGATACGAGCACTCGGGATCCGTTGCAACGATTCGAGGTGCCTGAGGATGGAACGTATCGAGTGATGGTTCGTAATCGGTTTGATTTCGGCGAACCCCAACCCCGCCTTGTTTATCACCTGATCATTCGCAAACCGCAGCCTGATTTTCGACTGTTGGCCTGGGCGATGTCTCCTATAATCACCAAACCCGATACTCGCTCGGTTGAACCGTGGTCCGCCTTTCTGCGGCGTGATGATGTTTTACCAATCAAGGTTGCAGTCCAACGGCGAGATGGATTCAACGAACCCATTCATATTGTTCCTATTGGATTGCCTGCGGGAGTTTCCTTTATTCCGACAATAATCCCGCCCGACAATAATTCGACCACGCTGTATTTATCCACTTCATCCGCAGTAACAAATTCCTCAGGGATCCTCACCATTCAGGGTCAATCGGGGGATCGAAAGCACACCGCGAAAGTGGGGCAGACTTTGTGGGCTGTAGGGGATTACAACTTAAATTCGATCAACACCAGACTGACTCGTGACGGGCTCGCGTTCGCGGTAAGTGCTCGTGAACAGTCCCCCGTGACCGTTTTCCCAACCGAAAGAAAATTATACGAGGTAGCCAAAGGCGGCAAAATCAGCCTGCCGATGAGGATAGATCGCCATGGAGAATTCAGTGGCATACTCAAAATTCGAGCGTTAGTGGATCCAGTCAAAGATTTTGAAGTGCCGGCCAATGCAACCAACGCTGTTCTGGATTTGGATCTTTCACAAACCAAATTGGTTCTAGGAACCAACAAGGTGGAACTACTGATACAGGTTTCTGGACGTTACCAACGGTTCGGACCTGAGGCTCTGAAGGCTTCCGAGGACGAAGTAAAGCAGGCGCAAAGCGCATTGGACGAGAGTGCCAAAAAGGCAACAGAAGCCGTGAGCAAAGAAAAAGAGAACCCAGAAGCCGCTGCGAAAGCCAAAGATCTAACATCCAAAAAGGACGCAGCAGCGAAGCGCGTTGAAGAACTCAAGCAGCGCACCCAGTCCAAGGATGTCAGTGCCACATGCTACGCCGAGCCATTCCTCGTTCTAGTGAAGTGACAGGTGATCAGTAAAAACGGGTCAACGACGCATTGCGCCAGAAGCAGACATTTTCAGCATCTGGATAGCTATGATCGCTTTTTCATCTCCTCGAGCAGCGGCCGCAGCAAGTTGGCTCTGAACATCGCGCATCGAGTCGCGAACCTGAGCCGCATCCTTTTCACTCAGCATTCCTTGTCCCGCGAAAGCTTGCGCCTCAATGAGTCGAGCTGCCGCACTTTCAAATTCCCGTTTCTTCAAAGCCTCGTCGATATCCTTGGCAACGGCAAAAGCAGGTATGTCTGGATTTTCTGTCTTGGAAGTGGAATCCGCTTTCGGTGCGGCGTCTTCCGCGCTTTTGCCGCAACCAGAAATGGCAAACACACATGCCAAAGTCAATCCAAGGAGAAGTGGAGTTTTAATGAAATTCATAAACCACTGGATCAGTGGCCGTTTTTGTTTGCTGGATTGTTCCAAACATCATTACGGATCGTTTGGTTTGCCATCTTCAAGAATGCTGAATACTTGATAAATTGAACTCCTCCACCCATCAAGCCCATGGTGGCCCCTCCCTTAACATCCACGCCTGTACGAATTACTTTTCCACCTGAATGACGTTGGGAAATTCCTTCAGTCGGATAACTTGAGACATCGTTGAAAAAGAATGGAGTCAACTCATCGGTTTCCCATTGCAGCACGTCGGTCGGCTTGAACATCGTGACCTTGAATGTGTTGTAGGGTTTCTGACCCGACAAAGACCCGTAACCACAAACAGACCCATTCCAAACATAGCTGGAAATGACGACCTCCCTTTGGGCGAATAATACGCCCAGTGAACCATTGGTTTTATCCAAGGGGCACATCAGGATTTTTGGGTTTCTCTGATACTGAAAGAGTTGTCCTTTTTTAAACGTTTCCAATTGATTGGTGATCCGGCGTTGCAATCCTGCGACAGTTCCGCCTCCACCAACCATGTTGGCGCCATGAACCCAACTGGCCTCTGCCAAGCCCCATCCTGGAAATGGAAGGTATTCAGCGTTATCGGTGGTATACATCACTTGCGCCAACATTTCTTGGCGATTGTTATTGATGTCAATGGTCACAATCGCGCGATCCTTGGCTTTCGAAAGCGCAGGCAACAACATGCTTGCCAAGATGGCGATGATGGCGATGACGACCAATAACTCGATGAGCGTGAAGGCCTTTTGCTCCTTGATGAACAAACCTTGGGTGCTAGATCCTGACTGATTCTTCATAGTTTAATTCGGGCTACCTTTAAGTACCCATGCGTTAAGGGTGTCGTCAATCACAATTCATTATCTACCTACAAAAATGCGGTAAGTGTTGTATTCGTTTTATGAAACACCCAAACGCATTCAACCGATAGTGTGCGTTTGTTGTCACAGACCCAAACAACATTTCCTAGAACTTGATGCCCTGAGGGTGATTTATCAATCGCACGCCATCCTTGATATCATGGGCTCATTTCTATCGTTCAAATAAACCGGTCTTGATCTCGAAACGAGCTGAAATTTGGATAAATCTTTGCAATGGCACTTTCTATGCTGTCTACTACCACTTAATTAGCTTCGGCTAATTCGCATGCCAAACATTTCGAATTCATTCCTTAGTTTTGCACGTCACCGACTCCTTAATGGGAGTGTTAGTTCAGTTTCATTGGCTCTCCTGTTTGTTTTCTGGGTCGCGGATATTCGCCCTGCCAACGCTGAAAGTGGTCGTTTTGTTCGCCTCCGTAACACGACAATTTCAACACCCGCTAAAGAATTGATTGTTCCTCAATTAAAAGCCCAATCGGCACCTTCCCTAGTTTCTGGTTTGTTCATAATCCAACTGGAATCGGTGTTAAGCGAGGCCGATGAAAAGGAACTGAACGCCCTCGGAGGTGAGCTTTTGCGGGCTGTGCCGGATCGCGCCTACCTTGTCCGCTTCACCAAAGTGGAACTAAGCAAGGTGCAGGCATTCCCGTGGGTAAGGTGGTTGGGTGCTTATCATGCCGAATACAAATTGCATTCAACACTTCGAGCCTACCTTCCCCAGCCCGCTCCATTACCACGGACTCAGGCGGTGGAAGTGCGGGTTATCCTAGCGCCGCACCTCCGTCGTGGGGAGTTGATTGAGAACCGCTTTACACTGAGAGGGTTAAAGACCCTGAATCGAGGTGCGTTCGGTTCCTTATTGCAAGGCTGGGTTGGTGCGGAACAATTGGAATCGTTGACAACTTCACCTGCGGTTTTGTGGATAGAGCCTGCACCGAGTCCGAAACTTTATGATGAGGTTTCATCAGAAATTGTGGTTGGTGCTTGGGAGGAACGAGGAGGCGCGTTGCAGCAGCTCGGATTTGATGGAGATGGAGTCTTGGTCGCCGTAGCAGATTCAGGATTACATAACGGCGTTGCTGGTGATATGCATCCGGATCTCTTTGGAAGGGTGGACGCCTTCTTTTATTATGGGAAATTAGAAAGCGCAGCGGACGAGCACAGTCATGGAACTCATTGTGCAGGCATTATTGCTGGGGATGGCACTGTGGGAGAAGTGGATGAAGATGGATTTTATTACGGGATTGGCGTGGCTCCCAAGGCGCGCATTGTTGCTCAACGCATTTTTGACGGTGAAGGCGGCTATGAACCTCCAGAAAATTTGGCTGACCTCGTTCGTGACGCCACCCAATCTGGGGCAGTCATCGGTTCTAATAGTTGGGGGGACGATACTCATGGTGCGTATGACTCCAATGCCATGCTGTTCGACGCTCTCGTGCGTGATGCTCTCGCTTTTCATGACCAAACTCCCGGTCGTAAGGATGTGCCGTATATACTAGAATTCTCAGCGGGCAATGCAGGGGAGGCAGGTGAACAAACGATTGGCAGCCCAGCTGTGGGCAAAAACGTAATTGCCACCGGTGCCTCCGGAAGTGATCGACCCGACATGTTTGGGTATTCGGATGGGCCTGATTCGATGGCAACCTTTTCATCGCGGGGTCCTTGTGCGGATGGAAGGATCAAGCCAGATCTAGTGGCGCCTGGAACATGGATTGCATCGCTGCAATCTGAATCGGCAACGGATGAAAATGCATGGATGCCCATTTCGGAATATTACCAATTCCAAGGAGGCACAAGTCAGGCTGGTCCTCATGTATCAGGGGCAGCAGCAATTTTTGTTCAGTATTACCGCCAAACCCATCTCGGCAAAACTCCATCCCCTGCGTTGGTAAAAGCTGCATTGATCAATTCAGCTGTGGATATGGACGACAGTTACGACACCGAACCAATCCCCAATAATGATGAAGGTTGGGGACGATTGGATCTCACTCAGTTGATCGGATCATCAACGCAATTTGAATTGATCGAACAAACAAACCGCCTTGTGCAGGGGAGTGTGTTTGAGCATCGAGTGGTGATTTCGACGCAAGATAATCCCCTCAAGATCACGTTAACTTATACGGATGTTCCGGGGTTTCCAGCGGTGGCACGGGCTCTAGTGAACGATCTCGATCTTGAGGTCATTTCTCCGACTGGCGTTGTTTATCATGGCAACCAATTTGAGGAAGGGGAATCGATTCCATTCGCCATAGGTTTTGACGACCTCAACAATGTCGAAGGCGTCCATTTGTTCCAACCCGAACGGGGTGAGTATATCGTCCGCATCATCGCTCGATTTATCGCAGAGGATGCACTTAGGGAAACCCCCAATATCCGAGATCAAGATTTTGCATTGGTTATTTCAGGAGATTTACCACTTCCCGGGGTGGGCGTGATCGCTTTCGATCGACCTGCTTATACCGCACCCGGCAGGATACAATTGAAACTGATCGATTTCGATCTGGCATTGAAACCTACTCAAAGCATTACTCTTTCAAGCGATTCTCAACCCGCAGGTTTCAATGTCGTGCTGCAAGCCTACGGGGATCGTGGAGTGTTCACAGGCAGTGTTTCCGTTGTTTCAACCCCAGTGGTGGCGGATGGAAAAATACACATCAAAAACGGTGATGCGATCACAGCCACTTACTATGATGCGGTTCCGGATAGTGCTGTGGAAAGTCGAGCTAAAGCAGACTTGATCCCTCCGATCGCTTCGGGATTGGCAACGACCAATCGGTATGGTCGTGAGCAGATCACTTGGTTTACCGATGAACCCTCCATGACGCGATTACGTTACGGAATCAATGGAGTTCTGACTGTGACTCTAACCAACATGATTTACACCACGGATCATGAATTTGCCATACCCACCACAGGCCCTGGAATTACCTATTCCTTCGAAATGGAATTAACGGATTTGGCCGGCAATTCCACAATCCTTCGTAATGGAACGAAACCATTTTCATTCGTCTCAAAATCCGCCGCGACCATTTTGCTCGTCAACAATTACGTCCACACTTTCGAGGATGAAAGCGAGGATTTGCCGGTGACTGAATACACGGACGCCCTTGATCAAATCGGTGTGAGTTATGAGGTCTTCGATGCCACGAATGACCGACTTCCCAAGTTGGATGACTTATTGCCGTTTCGAGTCGTGGTCTGGCGCATCAATGACAGTATCTATAATACCTTGGCTGGCCCGAGCACGACGATCAATTCAGCAACTGAGCGGAATCTCACCAATTACCTCGCTCGCGGAGGATCCTTGTTAATGACCTCCGCCGAAATTCTGGAGCGTAATCCTTCCGCGAATTTTGTTTCCAATGTGCTGCATGTGGAACATTTCGAGCCTGATCCACTATTTGGTATCGGCGGGTGCACGGACTGTGACCAGAACTTTGGTATTCCTTATATCCTAGGTTACGATCTGGAATCGATCACGACAGGGATTGAAATTGCTCTGGATTGGTCGCGTTTCCCTTTATTGGATTTGATCATCGCTGAGATCGGTCCTGATGTGGGGGACACCTTTACTGCTTCAACTAATGCCACACCCATCTTGTTCGAACCGCTTGCCGGGAGAACCGTGGGGCTGAAATATCCAAGAACGGGGGCGGATAGTCTCAGTCGTGTTATTTTCGCTTCGTTCGCATTGGAAGCGATCCCCATGGATGGGCTCGCCCCAAATAATCGAGTGAATTTGTTGCAGAATTTCATTCGGTTCCTCGCCCCGGGCGTGAATGGTTTGGCGAGTATTTCCTTGGATCGCAGTGCTTATGCGATTCCCGATCTGGCAACCATTGAGGTGGCTGATTCCCAATTGATCGGTTTGATGAGCACCACGGTCAGGGTTTATAGTGATACCCAAGTCACTGGAGTTGACCTGAAATTAAAACCCACAGTGCAGCCTGGTTTATTCCGTGGATATGTATCGTTGATTCCGACGAATGCGGTCGTGGGTTCGATTGCACCTACCTTAAAAGTGAAAGATGGAGATCTGGTTTGGGGCGAATACACCCAGGTTTCTGGCGATACTTTAGTGCAAGCTATCGCAGAGATCGATGGCACCGCTGCGAGGATTAGTGCAATCGAAGTAGAACCGGATTATACCTCGGCGGTGATTAGTTGGAACACGAGTGAGGCAACGGACGCTCTTGTGCAATACGGCGAATCTAAGCTGCTGGGATTCGGTGCATTCGCCGCATCGATGGATTCGGCTCACTACGTAACTGTGAACGATTTGCAACCCGATCATACTTATTATTTTCGGGTGGTGAGTCGTGACCAAGCTTCCAATCCTACCCAAGATGACAATGACGGTAAGTTTTACACCTTTAGGACGTTGAAACCGCTACAAACTCCAGTCTTCCTTGATTTTGAAAATGGAGCTGAAGGATGGACAGTGGAAATGTTGGAAGACTTGGGCGAATCGGGAGACACAGAGTGGACCTTAGGAATTCCCAATAATTCTTTACTTCTCGGGGCCCATTCTGGGACGAATGCGTGGGGAAGTAATCTGAACGAAATCGCCACGACCATGGTTTCAAGCGACCTAGTGAGTCCGGTGATCGAACTCATCGGAGGAAATACCGCCACTTTGAGGTTTTGGACAGCCTACGACTTTACAGCTGAAGCAACCATTGAATCGGCTGAGTTATGGATTTTAACCAATAAAGCACCCGCACAAATCATTGCGGCGACCTATTATGATTTGGCTGCGAATTGGGAGGAGGAGGTAATTGATCTCACTCCTTATGTGGGGCAAATCATCCAGTTGGTATGGCATTACTTGCTGATCGATATCAGTGATGAGATCAATCCCCATCCTGGTTGGCTTGTGGATGATATTTCGATTGAGGTTTCCACGATTTATCGAGGCAAGATCATGGTGACGAATAATCTTGCCCAAGCCTCCTTCGAGTTGAAAGGGGCGGAAACAATTCGGGGCGAAGGACAATCGTGGACTTCTCCGAAACTTCTCGCAGGAACTTATGTGACGACTTGGAGTCCGGTTGACTATTACATCACTCCAAAACCTCAGACGAATTTACTTTCCACCAACACATTGACCCTTGCTGGTATTTATACTTTCCCTGACATCAACCAAAACCGCATTTCAGACATTTGGGAAGCACATGAGTTTGGTTCGGTGGCTCCAGACCGCACGGTTCATTCCGATTCGGATGCCGATGGTCAAAGCGATTACGCGGAATTTATCGCTGGAACCGATCCGAATTCACCGGAGTCGAGATTAACACTTGGCTTACCCGAAATGATCGACGGAGGAAGGTTGCAATTCCAATGGAATGCTATTCCGGGCAAAAATTACCGGATCAGATCCTCCACCAACCTAAAAACTTGGAACGATCTGCCATGGGTAAGACCCAATACAATGACCGGTGCGCTAATCGTTCCAAATGTGTCAGGAATTCCTGCCCAATGGTTTCAATTGGAAGTTCATCCTTAACGCATAAAAAAAGTTTTCCACCTTACGGGTAGAAAACTTTTTTCTGAAGATTAACAAACCTTTGGTTATTTCAAGACTTCGGCGAGCAAATCATTGAGGCGAGCCAACATACTGCGTGGGTCTTCCATCACTCCTGCCGCAACTTTCGCATTATCTAGCAATTGTTCGCTCACTTTTAAGGCGAGAGGGGCATTCGTCTTGCGAATTACGTTTAACCGCACCATGACAGAATGCCTCCGATTTATTTCAAGGTCGTGATTGATTTCGGGTTCGTCTCCACCTTCTGGTTTCATGCGTTTCAACATTTGACGCATGCTCGAGGTGAGCATTTTATCCTTGTCAATGACCACAACCGGGCTGCCCACCAAACGCTCCGAGACCCTGACCTCATTCACCTTGCCTCCTAACGATTCCTTTAACCACGCTCCCAACTCCTTGGCTTCTTCGGGTGAGAGTTCTGACTCCACTTTATCAGGATTTTCAACGCTCAAATCGGCTTTTTCTGCCGCCGTCAGTGTTTTGCCATCAAACACCCGAAGGTGTTCCATAACGAATTCGTCCCAAGGATCGCTGAGGAATAAAACCTCATATTTGCGCGCCGCAAAAACCTCGTAATAGGGGCTCGTCTCAGCGGTGGCTCGTGATGGGGTCAATAAATAATAGATGTCCTTTTGCTCCGAAGGCATTCGTTTGATGTAATCGGCCAAAGAGGTTTGAACTTCCTTAGCAAGAACGGAACTATCATACCTCAACAATTTTCCCAACGATTCACGGTGGGTATAATCAATGACGACTCCTTCCTTCAGAAATCGAGAGTATTCCTTATAGAATTTGGTGTAAGTCTCGGGCTGTTTTTCTGACTGATCATCTAAAAACTTGATGAACCGAGTGGTGATTACCTTGTTCAATTTTTGCATCAGGGTGGAGTCCTGCATGCTTTCCCGAGAAATATTCAACGGCAGATCCTCGCTGTCCACCGCTCCTTTCAAAAACCGGAGCCATTCGGGAAATAGTGTCTTCGCCTTCGGTTCGATTAACACTCGACGACAATAGAGATTCACGTCCGATTCGGAACGTGCCATTCCCATGACTTCTAGATTCCGACCCGGCACATAAAGCAACGATTGGATCGCCAGGGGAGCGTCCGCATTAAAGTGCAGGCGCATCAATGGTTTCTCCTTGTCGTGCCCTATATAGGAATAAAACTCATCGTATTCCTCCTCTTTGATCTCGTTCTTGCTGCGACTCCATATGCCCTGCTTCGTGTTGACCAGTGTCCCGTTCAATTCGATGGGAAATGCGACAAAGTTCGAGTATTTCTTGATGATTTCCTCGACCCGCCAACCCTCGGTGAATTCTTTGCATTCCTCTTTTAAAACGAGAGTGATTTTGGTTCCTCGTGCCACATCGGATGCCTCCTCAATCTCATAACCCCCAGCACCATCCGAAGTCCAACGCCATCCTTTTTCTTCCGCAAGGTAAGATCGCGAATCTACACTGACCTTTGAGGCCACCATGAATGCCGAATAAAACCCAACTCCAAATTGCCCAATTAAGCTTACGTCTGGTTTTTTATCTGCCGTCAATTTTTGTAGGAAAGCCTTGGAACCTGAATGGGCGATGGTGCCGAGATTTTCCACCAGTTCCGAATGAGTCATGCCGACCCCTGTGTCGGTTATAGTGATGAGATTTTCTTTTTCATCAGTCGAGACTTCGATTTTCAAAGGAATCTCTGATTGAAATACAGTATTCCCTGCCGTTTGAACAAACCGCAGCTTCTCTAGTGCGTCCGCGCCATTGGAAACCAATTCGCGGATAAAAATCTCCTTATCGGTGTAAAGGGAATGGATGACAATGTTCAGCAGTTGCTGAATCTCCGCCTGAAATACATGTTTTTCTACCATAAAAAATTGGATGGGTATTGTTGTCTCAATTCGGCTGCTGTCAAGAGAACGACATTTTAAGTTCGGAGTCGGTCGGTGTTTTCCGCCCAAGGGAAAGGCGTCATAGCATTGTTCGTGCCATAATATTCTTGAAATTCATCCAAATTTTCATAATGTAGCGATGGAATGGCTCAAGGATTGCATTTATCACAGCGAATGTCGTTGTCCCAGGTGCTGGCACCCCAGCTCCAGCAGTCGCTTGCTTTACTTCAAGCCCCTGCTTTGGAACTTAGGGCATTGATTGAGCAAGAATTGTCAATAAATCCAGTTTTGGAGGAATCTTCGTTGGGTGATGGGCTTGAATCCGATAACGAGCCACTTACCAACTCCGACGATAGTCCGCATTCACCGGACCTAGCGGAACCGCCAACCGATCTCAATTTCGACCCCGCCACCGAAAAACCGAATGCAGAATCCGGCGATGACTTTCAAGCACAATTCGAGAAACTGGCCCAAATCGACCAAGATTATCGTGATCAGTTTTTACAGACCAACCTGACGCAACGGTATAATCCTGAGGACGAAGAACGGCGACAATTCATGTTCGATTCGTTAGTGGCTGAATCATCCCTTCAAGAATCGTTGATGGAACAGATTCGTACATCCGATTTAACGTTGGATCAAAGAGGCGTTGCTGAAATTATCATAGGTAATATCGATGATTATGGATATTTGCAAAGTTCTGTAGATGAAATATCTTTCTCAACTAATGTAGATTCAGATAAAATAACTAGTGTTTTAAAAGTCATCCAAGGTTTTCACCCTCCGGGCATAGGCGCCCGCAACCTGCGGGAGTGTCTGATGCTTCAATTTGAGCGAGCAGGCAATACCTTTTCCTTAGACTACCAGATAGTGGATAAATACATGGAAGCTCTTAGCAAAAGACGTCTTCCTGAAATCGCTCGTGGGCTCAATTTACCCGTGTTGGACATACAGGACGCTTTGGAGCGTATTAGCCAACTTGAGCCCAGACCAGGAAGGGAATTTCTGTCGAATAACCAACACTACATCCTTCCCGAAGTGTTCGTCCAAAAGTCAGGGACGGAATGGGTGGTTACTACGAATAATGAACAAGTGCCTCAATTGCGTATCAGCAATATATACAAGGACTTAATGGCTCAATCGGAGAATTCGGACGAGGTTCGAGAATATATCCGAGATAAAATTCGTTCAGGCAAATTCCTGATAAAAAGTCTTCAACAACGCCAGCAAACCATTCTGAATATCGCCCGAGAAATCGTGAAACGTCAGAGCGAATTCATGGATAAAGGGGTTGCTTTTCTTAAACCCATGACCATGGTTCAAGTCGCGGAAGTCGTTGGAGTTCATGAAACCACTGTGAGTCGAGCGGTTTCAGGTAAGTACATGCAGACGCCACTAGGAATTGTAGAGATGAAATATTTCTTTACGTCCGGTATTAAGACTTCCTCAGGAGAAGGGATGTCGAACAAAAGTGTTAAAGATTTGATTTCTGCCATGGTGGATCACGAACTGGGTTCCAAACCCTTGTCCGACGATGTCATTGTGAAACGATTGGCTCAACAAGGGATTCAAATAGCTCGGAGAACGATCGCTAAGTATCGTTGCGAACTCAATATATTGCCCTCACATTTGCGTAAGAAATATTAAATTATTTCGAATGCGAGGAGGCCTTTTGGTGCCCAGTCATTAGAAAATCTAGGTAAAACTCCAAGGCCGATTTCATATCTTTTCGAGCCACGATGGCATCAATCAAACCGTGCTCCAATAGAAATTCCGACGTTTGAAATCCCGGTGGCAATTCGGATTGGGTGGTGTCTTTAATGACACGAGCACCGGCGAATCCAATTCGAGCAGCGGGTTCGGCTAGAATCAAATCACCGACCGTCGCAAAACTCGCCATCACACCGGCAAAAGTTGGATCGGTCAGGACACTGATGAAAGGAAGTCGGTTTTTGGCATGGTAGGCTAGAGCTCCGCAAGTTTTAGCCATCTGCATGAGGCTAAACATCCCTTCATACATGCGAGCCCCGCCGCTTGTGGAAACAATAATGACAGGTAGTTTTTTTTCGGTTCCCGCCTCAATCAAGCGGGTAAGTTTTTCGCCGACTACCGAACCCATGGATCCCCCAAGGAAACTAAAATCCATCACCCCTAAGGCGACTTTGTGTAATCCGATTTTCCCGATACCCGTGACAACCGCATCCTTACTGGTTCCCGACTTCTGATCGCGTGCCAGTTTGTCCGCATATGCTGGAAAGTTTAATGGATCTAAACTTACCAAATTGGCATCCATCTCGGTGAACGAACAAGTTTCGACTAGGAAATTGATACGCTCGCGTGCCCCAATCGCAAAATGGTGTTGGCAGAGGTGACAAACCTTTAGGTTAAGATCGATCTCCTTGTCATAAAGCAAGGTTTCGCATTGGGGGCATTTATTCCAAAGACCTTCGGGAATTTCGCGTTTACGAGATTTTGATGGGCTTAATCGCGGCTTTTTTTCGAACGTGGTATTCGAATGAGTTGGCAATGGGGTCAAGGTGGGTTCGATGCTATCCGTTCCCAAGGTTTTTTTGATAAACGAGGTCGTCGCGTTTCGGTCTGTTGGCTTAGTCACGATAGCAATTATTCTACTCTTAATGTTTAGTCCGAGCAACTGTCCAAACAACGACCTTTTCGATCCCTTGGGCAAGCAACGGGATCGCACATTCGTTGGCGGTGGCACCTGTCGTGAGAACATCGTCGATCAAGATAACTCGGTGCAGGACGTTTTTAGGAAGTCGATGTATGGCGAAAGCGTTTTTCATATTTTCACTTCGTTTTTTTCTATCCAGCGTTGTTTGGGACAGGGTGGGTCTTGTGCGACGTAGAACGGTGGGAAGAACGGGAATCCCTAAAGCACGTCCTAAATGATCAGCCAGACGCTCCGCTTGGTTGAATTCTCGTTGGCGTTTTCGCGCTGAAAAGAGTGGAACGGGAATGATCGCATCCCAATTTTCTTGGGATAAAACCGGCTGTGCGGTTTCGACCAACATCTCTGCCAAGAAGGGTTCGATCCACATAGCCCCCTCATACTTATACCTGTGGATGGCGTCACGGATCGGTCCCTCAAAGTGACAAACTGAACGAGCCGAGGTAAAGGCGAGGGGATTGTTCATGCAGTTTTCGCACACGAACGATTGAAGAATCTCTCCGAAGAAAGGTTGTCCGCAGCGATCGCAATACGGAGGTTTGATCACCTTTACCTTTTTTCGACATTCTGACCCCACGTAGCCCTGTGCTCGTATCGCCACTTCGTTGTGGCATAATTGGCAAATGTTTGGGTAAAAAAGTCCAGCGAGCCCATCGCAAAATGCAGCCAAGAATTTGAATGTCTTTTGAGCGAGCATGATTTACGAACATCTTGAAGCCCTGAGGCTTAGGCGTCAGGTGCCTGTTAGGTTCACATTATTGAAAAGGGTCAATGGCGATAGGTTGGAAGGCAATGTCCTGCCGCCTGAATAGACCTCCTCAAATCCGGAACCGTTCCATTGACGGAGCCGGTAAAGGGTTGCAAAAGTAAAATCGGGTGCCGCCTGTCCCTGCCCACCCACGAGTTCGCTTCCTCGTCGCACATTGTCTTGCATCCAAGCGGGTAGAAATAGATGAAACGGATTTCTGGTGACCTCTCCCACATGGAAGGACGTTCCCGTTACCAGATCCGCCACGTCCTCGTTGGTTGATTCCACCATCAAGTTAGGCCGCGAATTTTGACCCCAGAATTCTGTTTCAACCGTGGAACACTTGTAATCCGAACCCAATTGCATCAGAGCATCGCGAACCAGCCAATGGGTGCCGATATGGGAACTATTCCAATCCTGTTCGTGAGGAAAAAAAATAACTGAAGGTTTAGTTTCTTTCAGTATATTGACGATGGTGCTCACGGAGGCAGCCCAGAATACGGGATCCTTTTCTCGCGTAGGGGCATTCACATTGAGAAGTCCTGTAGGTGAAGTGGCGATCACCTCGAAACCGAGATATTCACAAGCCGCTTTCAGTTCTTCCCACCGCCCGGATTGGCGATCTGCATTGCTCCCTTGGGTTACAGCTACGTTGATTACGCGATACCCTGACTGTCTGAGTAGTCGGAGGGGCAGGGCACCGATAATACATTCATCGTCGGGATGAGGCGAAAAAATCATGGCTTTCGGTGCTGCGGAGTTAACCTCCGGTCGAGCGCAAGGGAGCCGCAGCCCTAAGGGTAAACCTTTGCCATCGCGCTGAAGGCGATCGTAACTATTCACCATGGAGAGGTAAGGATTCATAGATGTAGCCTCAATGTTGTCGATGATTGATGGATGGTAGGCTGGCCGCAGCTACCGCTTGGCCGTGTCGTTTCTCATGTTCACTCGGCATGTGAATAGCCAACTTTTCAGCCAAGTCCGGGAATTCGGATTGCAAAACTTTCTTCGCCTGCGCGATAATTATATTACCCCCTTCACCCGACGTGACGCGGCCTAGGATGAGCAGGTGCTTCATTTCATAAAAGGTTGTGAAATGGGCGACCTGATAACCAAGGTAAGTTCCAAGAGTTTCGTAGATTTGCCGTGCTCGGGAATCGCCATGCGTCATGAGTTCCTGCACGAATTGGAGTTTTTCAGGCACAGGGAGAGTCGGATCAATGTCGATTTTGGCGGCTTGCAGCAGGCGGTTGACCGCTTGTTGCGAAAAATATTGAACGCCGCATCCATAATCTCCAGACCACTCATCCACCGCGGCACCGGGTTGGTAATCTACAGGAACGAACGCCAATTCATTGAGCCAGGAGGTGATGTTCCCATCCGCATTGACATAACCACCCGCTGTGCTCGTTCCAAATGCTAGACCTAGGACTGAGTTGTCATTTAATGCCATCGCACCCGCCAAGGCGGTTACCTCCCCATCGTTCGCAACTTCAAAAGGAATGTTGTTCCACTTTTGTTGGATATTGAGAAAAATATTCTCAATTTTCGTCTTAAAAAGTTCGGCAGATATTCCACGAAACAGGGAGGCGACCTTGACACGGTTGTTGACGTAAACTCCAGCGGCACTGCCCCCTATGGCATCAACCTTGGGAAGGTGCGCCGCTGCTTTACAAAGCGAATCCATGATCCCGGCGTAATGATAATCGGGGTCAGATTGTGAGATAGGATTCCACACTGTTTCCTCACTGAACACGCATTTCCCATCGATAACAGCAGCCACTTTTCGATCGGACCCACCGAGATCAAAACCGATGCGACACCCGTCTAGATGACGACCCAGAGGGGTGGTTGAAGATTTTTCTGCCGGAATTTTTGAGGTGGGAACAATTTGAAAATCTTGTCCGTAAATCTTTCGCCCCATGATGTCCGCGTCGAATTGTCCACACGGGTTGTGCAGGTAATAATTTTGAAGTTGTCCGACTAGGCACTCGGGGCCTTCCACGTGAATTCGGAAACCTCCACGGGACCAAAGTAGGAATTTAATCAATCGTTCTAGGAAGAGAAAATTTCCCTCAGCCAGTGGATGAGATTCTTGAAGGACGTGTGTCTTATGGTGGATGATCGATCCATCAGTTTGTTCGATTGCGAGGCGAACAGGAATGGGTTCTTTTTGAGCGGCCACCTCTGCTTGAAAACATTGACAGGCCAACACAGCCGGACGAAAGTTAACGTCCAGCGGGGGCACTACCTTTGGAGTCACGAGTCGCAAACCTTGGTTCTTCATCATAAATGCGGTTCAAAGATAATAAACGCTTAACGATTATAAAACAGAAACTAAACCAAGTTTTTGATTGGGAACTAATCCAAACTTGCCGGCTGAGTATCGTTGGGCTTAGGATTCTACCAGATTACTCAACCATGAATTATCTTCGTTTTTTCAAGCGTCATACTTTTTTTGGAATTCTCCTGACGGTCGTTGGACTTCTGGCGACGAGTTGCGGACCTTCTGGGGACGGAATTGTAGTGGGGGAATTCGCTTCGCTTACTGGAAAAGAAGCGGCATTCGGTCAATCATCCCACAAAGGTACCCTTCTCGCGATCGAAGAAATCAATAAATCCGGAGGAGTGTTGGGAAAACTTATTGTTCTTAAAACAGAAGATACACAATCCAAACAAGGCGAATCAGCGACGGTGGTGAAGAAACTCATCACTCGCGATAAAGCTGTCGCGATCCTTGGCGAAGTTGCTTCAGGAAGATCCATGGAGGCTGCCCCGATTTGTCAGCAATATAAAATTCCGATGATTTCTCCGTCCTCCACCAATCCGAAAGTAACCGAAGGTCGAGATTATATTTTTCGAGTCTGCTTTATTGACCCATTTCAAGGCACTGTCATGGCAAAATTTGCCAAGTCAACACTCAAGGCAACCAAGGTTGCATTACTTACGGATGTTGCCGCTCCTTACAGCGTGGGATTGGGAGACTTCTTTAAGCAACGTTTTCTCGCCGAAGGAGGGTCGGTTTTAATCGAGCAAAAATTCAGTTCCGGAGACAAAGATTTTAAGGCACAACTCACGGCGATAAAAGCAATGAAACCGGAGGCAATTTTCGCCCCCTGCTATTACACGGAAGCCGGTTTGATTGTTCGCCAAGCCCGAGAATTAGGCATCACTGTTCCTTTATTTGGAGGCGACGGTTGGGAAGCTCCTGAATTATTAACCATCGGGGGAAAATCATTGGAGGGCTGTTCCTATTCGACTCATTACTCGACCGATTCGACAAATCTATTATCCCAGAAATTTTTACAACAGTTCAAAGAACGCTTTGCGGGTGAGGTTCCGGATGCCATGGCTGCTCTGGGTTACGATTCCGCCTATGTTTTGGTAGATGCGATCAAGCGAGCACAAGGAACCGATGGTCCCAAACTTCGAGAGGCTCTGGCACAAACCAAAGATTTCGACGGAGTTACCGGTAAAACCACAATGGATTCAGGCCGTAACGCCACTAAACCGGCTGTCATCATTTCGATCAAGAACGGTAAATTTGTTTTCGTTGAGACGATCAATCCTTGATGCCACATCAATCGCTCGAACTTCAACTGGGTCGAAACATTCGGTTGGGGTTTAAGAGACAGAACAAGGTGCAAGGATTGCGTCTTTCATGCCGTGTATTATTTTTTTGTCAGCTGGACAAATAGTCGCTAAAACGCCACCGAGTTGCGAACGAGCTTCGTCTCCATCACCGGCAATAAAATAATAAGGGCAGAGCCGAACTCTTCCTTGCATGGGAACCAACTGGTTGGTGTCGAAATTGAACCATTCCGCATTCACAATGCATGTTTTATGATACCGCTGCATAACATGGGGAGAAGTTTGGAAACTATTTAATGCACTCTCGACGGCTTCGCTCCAATCTTCGACGGAGAGATCGCTGCCCAAGAAAACACCTCGGGCACCCCATGCTTTTTCCGAGTATCCCGATACCTTGATGATGAGTTCTCGATCCCTCTGGGAAAGTGTTTTGAGTTGTTGCCAGTTGGTTAAATTCAATTCTGGAAAAGAACCCTGAGGTGGCAATGGAGTAGGGTCGAGCATCCAAGTATAGGGAACGAGTTTCAACAAACGGTTGAGAAATGCTTCCCCAAGTTCCTTACGCCAGAAAGTTCGCAGATTACGATTCCACAGGAGCGCAAACATCATCTTCTCCTCGAAAATTGGCTTCGGAGGAGGGGTTAGGCGAATTTCACCTTTTTGGGATTTTTCGAAAAGAACTCGGTGCCCTAGAGCATTGATGAGATCGTAAAGTTCAAAAAAACGAAACACAGCATCTGCATCGTTTGAATTGTTGAAATCAGGGTTCTGAATTTTAAATCGATCACCTCCTTGATTCAACTGATCGGCGAGCCAATGCATTTCAGGACGGTAGGTGGCGGCTTCCTCCGAAATTACAATATGAACCTTGGGAGCATCAGCAAATATACTGGTGAATCCATCCAACATTCCTGCTGCACCCCCGATGACTGCGAGGTTATCACCAGCCATCTGAGCGTAGGTTTGGTTTAGCCAACCGGTGAGTCCGATTCCGCCCGGAACGCTGTCTAATTCCGTGATGACTAATCCCCCTTCTGTTATCAAAAGGTCTGGACGAATGATGCGGGGTAAGTCGTTCTTAATGGCCTCGTGACGCTGCCAATCCAGCACCTCCTTTGATTTACCTCGATCCAACCAATCAGCAATCCAACTAGGTTGTTTTCCATCGAGACTGTGGCGGTAAAGTCGGTTGAGAGCCCGATTAAATTGGAGCAGAACTCTTCCTAAAGATTCAAGTTCTGTGGCAATTTTTTCACCCAACGGAAATGGTCTGGGTGATATTCGCCAAGCCTGCTCAGCGAACAATCCGCCTGCCGGCATTTGTTCGCGCACAAATTGCGCGGCATTAGAGGAATTCATCTAGTTCCTGATTTGCCCTGTGCCTAATCCAAGCCATTTATAACTGGTTAACTCGTCCAATCCCATGGGACCTCGGGCCCCAATTTTATCGGTGCTAATCCCGATCTCCGCGCCCATGCCAAATTCACCCCCATCGGTAAATCTCGTAGAGGCATTCCAATAAACAGAGGCGGAATCTACTTCCTGGAGGAAGCGTTGAGCCGTGGATTCATTTTGAGTGACGATGGCATCGGAATGAGCGGAACCGTATTTGCCGATGTGGTCGATTGCTTCCGACACCCCGTTCACTATTTTCACATTCATGATAAAATCATTATACTCAGTGCTCCAGTCCAGCTCCGTCGCCGGAACCACCTGAGCACTCGCTGGATTGATGATTTCGCGACTGGCTTCATCGATGTGAAGAATGACATTCTTTTCCGCGAGTTGGCTGACAATTCGAGGCAGGAAGGAATGGGCGATGCTTGCATCCACTAAAAGAGTTTCCATCGCGTTGCAGGTTGAAGGTCGTTGAACCTTGGCGTTCATCACGATTTTAGCGGCCATCTCTAGGTCCCCCTCCTTGTCGACATAAACATGGCAAACGCCTTTGTAGTGCTTAATGACTGGAACCTTTGAACATTGGGTTACAGCGCGAATTAAACCCTCGCCACCGCGGGGCATACAAAGATCCACAAATTGCGTTAACGAGAGCAACTCGCGAATAGCCTCTCGATTTGTAGTTTTTACCACTTGGATCGCGTGTGTCGGAAAGGTCGCAAGTCGCGCACAGGCAGCAGAGACCATGACCTGAGAGATGATGGTATTCGAATGAATGGCTTCTTTTCCTCCGCGCAGAATTGTCGCATTCCCCGTCTTAAAGCATAGACTTGCGGCATCTGCCGTCACGTTAGGGCGAGATTCGTAAATAATGACCACGACTCCTATCGGGACGGAAATTTTTTTAAGTTTTAAGCCGTTGGGGCGGATTCG
>CAMBHS010000041.1 GCA_945867235.1 Akkermansia muciniphila | reverse complement strand
AAAAACAGCTCCCGTGGTTACAAAAGCCCCGCCGACTTACTAGCCCTCAAAGCACCCCACCTTTCACCAAAAATATTCTTGCTCCACCCCATCCCTTTAGAGTCTCTTCTTCCTCATCAAGGGGGTCACGATGTACCAAGGTTGCCCGGCGGCCAATTCCTTCAACTTGCCTTCCAGCCGTTTCTTCGCCCGTTCCAGCGACTTCACAATCCGCGAGTTGTCCTGGGTGCGCTGTTGCTCGATGGCGAGGCTGAGTTCGCGCAGTTCGCACTTGATGAATTCCTCCTGCGTTTCCCGCGACACGGGAATTTTCTCGAACCCGGAATGGGTCACGATCACCGCGTCCCAATTGCCGGTGGCAATGCGGCTCATCAGCGTGCGCCGCTTGTTCTTCTCAAAATCATCCTTGGTCGCGACCAGAATGTTCGCGCCGGGATACAACGCGAGTAGTTCGGAGGAAAACTGGCCGAGCATGTGGTTGGGAACGACGACCAGCGGTTTGCGCGCGAAACCGAGGCGTCTCAGTTCCATAGCAGCCGCGACCATCGTGTAGGTCTTGCCCGCGCCGACAACGTGGGCCAGCAGGCAGTTGGGCGTTTGCAGAATGCGCCAAACGGATGCGCGCTGGTGCGGACGCAACTGGATGGCTGGACTGGCGCCTGGCAGTGTCAGGTGATCGCCGTTGAAGGTGCGGAGCCGAATGTTGTTGAACTCGTCGTTGTATTTCCGAGCGAGCCGCTCGCATCGTTCGTCGTCCTGCCAAATCCAGGACTTGAACCGTTCCTTGATTTTTTCCTGTTTGTCGCGGGCGGCCTCGGTGGCCGGAACGTTGACCACGTCCCGGTCTAAATCTGCATCGTGGTCATAGACAGTGGGGGTCCGCAAATTCAAGGCGTCCTCCAGGAGTTCCACTGCGTTGCGCCGATCCGTTCCCCATTCAGTGGTGTTGGCGACCGAGAATTTCGCGGTATAGCCCGCTCGCATGATCCAAAGGCCAAGCTGCGGCGCATGGCTCACCGAAATGCCGCTTTCGCCCAATAATTCTTCGGCAAAGTGCTTGATGTCGTCCGGGGGAACCCAAGCGCTGCCCAACCGAGCGTCGATTTCGGACGCGGCCAAATCAGCCGGCTGAACCAATCTGAGCGCCTCGACGTTCGCCCTGAATTCTCCATCGGTCAGCGAGGCGGCTTCGGCAACGGCCAGCTTCACGCGCACGTTGCCAGAGAGATACTCATCCTCCGTTTCCCACTTGTTGCTTTGGGGATTCAGGAAGATTGCACCCCGCAGTTCGGACAAAAACTCCGACTGCGGGCGGTGCAACATTCTCGCGACGTGACCGAGATCAACACATCCACATTCACCCAACGTGACAAGCAGTGCGTCCTGGGCCGTCTTGATTTCGACCGGACGAAGCCCGCGCTGCACGGTGCGCTCGCTGAAAATGGCGGCTTTGGCGGCGCGCTTGGAATGTTCGTCGTAATGCTCCAGCGAAAGCAGCAATGGCAGGTCGGGGTCGCCGCGAAACGCCAGTGTGTTTGATCGTTCAGAAAGGCAACCGAATCGACTGACGAAGCGGTCGTAAGCCTGGTTGAGTCGTCGGCGTGTCGATTCAAGGTCGGATTCGTCGGTTGTTTCAATCTGCGAGCGCAGACAACGCCGCACGGCATCGCGCACCTCAACCATTCCCCGGATACGGTGGATGCGTTGCGGCGACAACCCCTCAACCATGCGAATTTGGTCGCCGTCACGGAAACCAATCCGGTCGTTTATAAGCGTGTAGGCGTTGGGTTTGATGTGTTCAGGCGCGGGAAAAACCTGCTCGGCCATCGGAGCGCGCACTTGGTTATCGAGCGGTTGATAGACGCTTTCCGGCAACAAGCCGATGGCGTGACTGAGTTGTTCGGACAAATCCTTGCCGTTGCTGGCCAACGTCGGTTCGTTTCGCTGATACATCCGGCCTTCAAGGCGCATCTCGCCGAGCATCATCTCGGGATGGGTGACGAAGTATTCGTTGACGGAAATGGTTTCTCCTATGGAATTGGTGATGTCCGCGACGATCTTCCACGACGGGCCTTGCGGAAGTTCGCCGGCAAGTCTTTTGCGCAAAATCAAAATGTCAGTGGTGACTTCGGTGTTGGCGTTTTTTTTGAAAGCGTCGTTGGGTAGCCGGATAGCGCCAAGCAAACCTGCTTGGTGCGTGACATACTCCCGCAACCCACCGTCGTGTTTGTCCATCGTTCCCTTGGACGTGATGAACAAAATCAGACCGCCCGGCCGCACCTTGTCGAGGGCCTTTGCGAAGAAGTAGTCGTGGATGACGAAGCTCCAGGTTTTGAAGCGCGGGTCGAACGGCTTGTAATCTCCGAACGGGATGTTGGAGATGGCTACGTCGTAGAAATTGTCCGCCAGCCTTGCCTCCTCGAATGGCTGATGACGGATGTCTGCGTCGGGATAGAGCGCAGTGGTCAGCCGGGCGGTGATGGAATCAATTTCCACGCCGGTGATTTGGGAACGGCTGTGCATCTCATCGGGCATGACGCCGATGAAATGGCCCAGCCCCAATGCCGGTTCAAGGATGCGCCCGTGCGCGAATCCAAGGTGTTGAAGAGCCGAATACATGGAGCGAATGACAAGCGGGGCTGTGTAATGCGCGTTCAGGGTGGTAGCGCGGGCGGATTCAAGCTCATCGGTCGTCAGTAGCGATTCCAGCCGGTCTCGCTCCGCCGACCATTGCTCGTTGCAGGGATCGAAGACCTGCGGCAAGCCGCCCCAGCCGACATAGCGGACCAGATTCCTTTTCTCATCGTCTGTGGGCGGACGTTTCTCCTGTTCAAGCTGCTTGAGGAGCGCAATCGCTTCGAGATTGCCCCGGCACTTCTGTTTCAGTGAACCGAGGCCGATTCGATCCGCCTCGGTAATGCGGTAATTATTCTGGTTTCGGAGCGGTGCGGACTCGGCAACGGCAGGTTCATCGGGGACTGTCGCTTCGACTGCCGGTTCGATGTCGGATGTGTGATACCCATTTACTGAGTTTCTGGCGGCAGGAAGATGTATCTCTCCCGCACTATCTCCCAGGCCCGGTCGTGGGCTTGTTGCGCCGTCAACCCCTGCTGCTGGAAATGTCGGCGCAGGTCGTCCGTTTCGATGGCTGTTTTCTCCTCCGCTTCCAGAAGCATATCTCGCAGCGACCCCTTCTGTTCCAGTTCCGCGACCATTTTCGGCAGGAACTCCCGCCAATGCCTCTCGGCCATTAGGCTGAATTGCGTCAGTGGTTTCATAACCAGGAAATCTCGGGGCAGTGAACGAGAACAGGTCAAGTTGATTCGGATCGGTCTTTGCTTTTCCCCTCGCTGTGACCGGCATGACCACCCCTCATGGTTTCTCCTTTGGCGGATTCCATGTAACGCACTTTGAAGATGCAAGTCAACCGAAGCCAAACGTTGTTATCTTGGGCAATCATCAATGAATCACCAAGCGTTGTGCCATTGCATCGCTGTGCTCGCTTCTGAGATGGCTGTATGTCTTGGCGATGAGAACGCCGCCGTCACGATGTCCCTGCCACGAGGAGATGGTTTTGAAATCAATGCCGACCTCAATCGAGCGAGTGATGAAGCATCTGCGGAGAGAACGCGGTGAGAAATGCGGGAATCCGAGTCGTTTGCAGGCGGCAGTCAACGCCTTTTTCGGGTCTCTGATCTTGAACACCTTTTGTCCCTGCTGAATTTGACCCTTCGATTCCCTGTTTCGCAGGAAAGGCAGAAGTTGTGGGAAAATTGGAATGGAGTAGGCGGTATCGGTCTTCACGCGATAGAGCGTAATTCGATTCGCTCCAAAATCGATGTGCTCTCCCAGCAAATTGGCGCATTCGGCGGTTCCAACGCCAGCCAACCCCATGAACTCGACGAGAGCGGCGGAGTCCTCAGCTTCGGCATTGAATCTTTGGGATCGGATGTCTCCAACAAGCGCCTGAAACTGCTCCCACGAGGGCGTCGAACGAATGGGCGTCTCGACTCTCAAGCCCTTGAGGCTCGCCGCCGGGGACGTTGCGATCACCCGGAACTTCAAGGCCAGCTCGAAAAGATGCCGCAGAAATCGCGCATACTCGTTGTATGAGGCGTTCTTGAAATTTGCGCGCCTGCTGGCCAGCCACAATTCAAGCTGTCCGGTGCTGATTGAATGAACAGCAATGTTGAGTCCATGCGGCCAGGTTTGCTTGAAGATTTTGAGAATCGATTGGCGCGAGGCAATGGTCTTCGGCGCATACTGACCGAGCCGTTCGACGTAGAGGCGCAGCAGTTCTTCAAGCGTCATTTTGCCGACCTTGACGTCGAGCTTCGAGGCGTTCTCCAATTCGTCCGCGAGGCGGCGTTTCGCCAGGGCGCGGTCGGTGGTCCGCAAACTGCGGGAAATCTCCTTGCCGTTTGATCGGTAGCGGGCATAGTAAACGCCGCTTGAAGAGTATCGGTAAAGATTTTCTGCGACGCGGCCAAATTCGCCGTTGCGAGTGTGCGTTTCATTCATGCGCACTACGTTACTGCGTAGAAGCGCCGCGTAGAAGCAAAAAATCGAACGCCGTTATATTCTCTGCAAGTGCTTGGTAATAAATTGGTTGGGGTCGTAGCTCAGTTGGTAGAGCGTCTCGTTCGCAATGAGAAGGTCAGGGGTTCGACTCCCCTCGGCTCCACCATTTTCTTATCGGGGATTGAAGTTGGCACCTTGACCCAATGTCCGCTATTATTCCCACACTGCCCTATGAGATTGTTGAAACCCTGTTTTACCGGCTGGATTCTTGGTTGGATCATTGCCTCCTTTGTTGGTGAGAGAGCCGAAGGGGCGGCTTCGAAATCGTTGCCCGCCGCTGCGGTGCGTGTGGTGGATTACGCCAAGGATATTCAACCCATCCTGAGTCGGAATTGTTATGAGTGTCACGGTGCGCTCAAGCAGGAGGCGGGGTTTAGGTTGGATCGCAAGGAGAGTGCTATGAAAGGCGGGGATTATGGAATTGCGATCGTGGTGGGAAAGAGTGCAGACAGTCTTTTGATTCACGCCGTATCGGATGCGACTGATAAAATTGTGCGGATGCCTAAGAAGGGTCCTGCGCTTTCGGCTGAGCAAATAGGATTGCTGCGGGCTTGGATTGACCAAGGAACGCAGTGGCCAGAAACGGGACTGGATCAAGGGATCGCAGGGGAAAAACACTGGGCTTTCAAAGCTCCAGTTAAAGGGAAGCCTCCGGCGGTAAAGGGTTCGAAATGGGTGCGGGGCGATTTGGATCGTTTCATTCAAGCGCGATTGGAGAAGGAAGGTCTGAAGCCCTCGCCTGAAGCGGATCGGATTACGTTGATCAGAAGAGTCTATCTGGACTTGATTGGGCTGCCCCCGACTTCGGCGCAAGTGGATGCGTATTTGGCGGACAAATCATCGGAGGCTTATCGCAAGGTGGTGGATCAATTATTGGAATCGCCTCATCACGGGGAGCGTTGGGCTCGGCACTGGTTGGATGCGGCTCGCTATGCGGATTCTGACGGATTTGAAAAAGATAAGCCTAGATTTATCTGGGCGTATCGGGACTGGGTGGTGAACGCGATCAATCGCGATTTGCCTTATGACAAGTTTGTCATTGAACAACTCGCAGGGGATCTTCTGCCCGACTCCACGGAGGAGCAAAAGGTTGCGACGGGGTTTCTGCGTAATTCAATGGTGAACGAGGAGGGGGGTGTGGACCCAGAACAATTCCGCACGGATGGCCTTTTTGATCGGATGGACGCAATCGGCAAATCCGTCCTCGGGATCACGATTCAATGTGCCCAATGTCATAATCACAAATACGATCCGCTTTCGCAGGAGGAGTATTACCGTCTATTCTCCTTTCTAAATAACGATCATGAATCAAGCCGTATTTATTATCCTCCCAGCACACAGCAAAAAGTCGCAGACCTCTCGCGCCAGATGCGTGATTTAGAGGAAGGCTTGCGCCATGTGACCCCTGATTGGCAGCAGCGGATGAATGTTTGGGAAGATTCCATAAAGTCGGATCAGCCCAGTTGGAAAGTCTTGCGAGCCGAGCATCACGGGGAGAAAGGCGAACGGTTTTATGATTATGTCGATGGTTCGATCCGGGCGTCGAGTTACGCGCCGACTTATTGGACGGCTGAATTCTGGTCAACGAATCATGCGGCAACGATCGGCGCATTTCGATTTGAGCAGCTGAATGATCCGAACCTGCCGAGTGGGGGTCCTGGACGTTCGATCAAAGGGATGGCTGCGTTGAGCGAATTCCGTGTCGAGTTGGAGGATCTTCTCACGACGAACAAAGTTAAGATGAAGTTCGTCAATGCCACTGCGGATTTTTCGAATGCGGAGAAACCTCTCGAAGCCGAATTTGACGACAGGAAAGAAAGGCCGCGACCCTACGGTCCGATCCAGTTTGCGATTGACGGAAAACCCGATACAGCCTGGGGAATCGATGCCGGTCCAGGACGAAGGAACGCGCCTCGCAAGGCTGTTTTTGCAGCGGAAAAGCCCGTGACGTTCACCAATGATTTTCGGGTGCGGGTGTATCTGGAACAAAACCACGGGGGATATAATTCGGACGACAACCAGAATCACAATTTAGGCCGATTCCGTATCAGCCAAACGGAATCGACCAAGGTGGTCGCCGATCCTCTGCCTGCGAATGTGCGCGAAATTATCGCGATCGCCCGCGAGCAACGATCCCCGGCTCAGGTCGCGACGGTTTTCACTTATTGGAGAACCACGGTGCCTCAGTTCAAGGATGTTAATGCGAAGATCGAAGCATTGTGGAAGGAATGGCCCGAAGGCACATCGACCATGACGCTCGCCGCACGACGAGGGGCAATGCCGGGGGATGAAGTTCGAACAACGCGCCTTTTTCGCCGTGGGGACTGGCTCAAACCCGCCAACGAAGTCACCTTTGGGACTCCGGCTTTTCTTCACCCTTTGCCGGCACAAGCAGATGGTTCGCGGCTGACATTTGCCAAGTGGTTGACGGATAAAAAATCTCCCACCACGGCACGAGTGGCTGTGAACCGGATGTGGCAGCAGTTATTCGGAACCGGTCTGTTGGAAACGTCTGAAGATTTTGGAAAACAAAGCCCCCCACCTTTTCATCCCGAACTGCTGGATTGGTTGGCCTGCCAATTGATGGAGGAAGGATGGAGCATGAAAAAGATGTTACGCACAATGGTGAATTCGGCGACGTATCGACAAGGCAGCCGGGTCACCCCCGCACTGCTCGAGAAGGATCCGGAAAATCGCCTCCTTGCGCGAGGAGCACGATTTCGGGTCGAAGGGGAAATTGTCCGAGATTTAGCACTCGCATCGAGCGGGCTACTCAATCCGGCTCTGGGTGGGCGAGGTGTGTATCCTCCCGCGCCTGAGTTTTTATTTTTACCGCCAGCAAGTTATGGCCCCAAGGTTTGGACCGAGGAGAAAGGTCCTGAACGGTATCGACGGAGCCTTTACGTTTTCAAATTCCGTTCCGTGCCTTACCCGGTGTTAATGAATTTCGACGCGCCTAATGGAGATTTCTCCTGTGTGCGCCGGGGACGTTCCAATACCCCGTTGCAGGCGTTGACCACTTTGAATGAAACCATTTTCATGGAATGCGCCCAGCACATGGCGGTTCAAGTGCTGACTCATGGAGGATCGACGGATGAGGATCGAATTAACTATGCCTTTCGTCGGGTTCTGAGTCGTCTCCCCAATGGTTTCGAACGGGGCGAATTGAAAGCATTATTAAAACGCCAAAGCCAACGGATCGCCGATGGCTGGATCAACCCCGTGGAATTGTCGACGGGAAAAAATGTCACCCCCAAGCTTCCTCCCGGCACCACACCCACACAGCTCGCCGCCTACACGGTCGTCAGCCGAGCCTTGTTGAATTTGGATGAGGCCATCACCAAGGAATAAAGAAAGGTAACGAATCTTATGACCAAGTTTGATCAACTCCTCCAGCAACAACGCCAGTTCACGACGCGGCGTTGGTTTTTTAAGGAATGCGGTGTCGGTCTGGGCTCCATCGCGCTGCATAGTTTGTTGGGACAAAATTCAGCGCAAGCCGCATTGAACCCAGCCACGCATCCGTTGGCTCCGAAAAAAAGTCATTTTCCCGCCAAAGCCAAACGTGTCATTTACTTGTTTATGGCCGGGGCACCGAGTCATTTAGAGTTATTCGATTACAAACCTCAACTCACTAAGTTCAATGGAACATTGCCCCCTGCCGAACTGCTGAAAGGATACCGGGCGGCGTTCATCAATCCGAGCAGCACATTGCTAGGACCCAAATTTAAATTTGCGAAGCATGGGAAATCGGGAGCGGAACTCTCAGAGATTTTGCCTCATCTTGCCACCGTGGTGGATGAAATTGCGATTGTGCGATCCATGCAAACCGATGCGTTCAATCATGCGCCAGCTCAAATCATGATGAACACCGGCTCCCAACAATTCGGGCGCCCCAGTTTCGGAGCGTGGACCACGTATGGTCTCGGCTCGGAGACTCAAGATTTGCCCGCGTATGTTGTGTTCAGCACCGGAGGCAAAGGCACGAGTGGTGGAGCCTCGAACTGGGGATCGGGTTTTCTGCCGGCGTTCCATAACGGGACATTGTTCAGAACGGGAAGCGACCCAGTCCTGTATTTGTCCAACCCAAAAGGAGTGGATGACTCCATGCAGAAGGACACTCTGGAGACGATAAACCGGCTGAATACTCAGCGACTCGGAATGATGGGCGATCCCGAGATTGCAGCCCGCATCAATGCGTATGAGATGGCATACCGGATGCAACACGTGGCTCCGGAGGTGATGGATATTTCCAACGAACCCAAGCATGTGCTCGAGATGTATGGAGCGGAACCTGGCAAGCCCGGTTTTGCAAATTCCTGTCTGCTCGCTCGGAGGATGATCGAGAAAGGGGTGCGGTTTGTGCAGATTTTCCATGAGTCATGGGATCAACACGGGAGCCTTAAAAAGGATTTGAAGCATAATTGTGAAGTCACTGACAAAGCCAGTGCCGCATTGGTGAAGGATCTCAAACAACGGGGGTTACTCCAAGACACGATTGTTATTTGGGGAGGTGAATTCGGGCGCACACCGATGGTGCAAGGTGGCGATGATGGACGGGATCATCATCCCAATTGTTTCTCGATGTGGATGGCCGGTGGCGGGATCAAAGCGGGATTAACCTTGGGCGAATCGGACGAGTTCGGGTTCAATGCCATGGTGGATAAAGTTCACGTGCATGACCTCCACGCCACGCTGCTTCACTTGTTGGGGTTCGATCACACCCGGCTTACGCACCGATTTCAAGGACGCGATTTCCGCCTGACGGATGTGAGCGGCGAGGTCGTGAAAAAATTGCTCGCATGAGTTTTTTACCCTGCACAATGCGGGTGATTCCATGAGTCCTTGTGCTTGGACGGATCTCTTTCCGCAGGCGGACTATCGATTTAATTTTCAATTCAAACGGGGTTTGCTCGATGATTTTTATCGCCCGTCTCAACTGGATTCTTCAGGGCTGATCGATCGCTCTCGGTTACTTTCCGAAAACCGCTCCGAATGCCTGACCTACCTTCCGGATGCAGCTGAATCCATCGCGGAAGCGCACCAACTGTTCGTTGACCTTAAACTTGTTCCCTCGCCTCTCGTGGCGGATCCCGAGCAATCGTTGCTTACCTTGGGACGCGCTTTGGAGGCGGATATTATCCTGCTCCGGATCAAAGAGGATCGACCGACAATCATCGGGGGCGTTGTGTGTTTTCCGACAGGTTGGAGATTGCCCGATAAACTAGGACGACACCTTCTCGATATTCACGATGTTGTCCCACAACTCAACGCGGAGTTGGGAACGAGAATGCATCGATTCTTGGAAGGCTTGAAACCGGGGGTATCTTGGGAACGCGCGAATTGGGGCCTCTCGGCAAGTGCGCAATTGAATCTCAATCCTATTTTAGGCTATCCGCGATTGACCCAGGACACACGCATCGAGGAGATTTATATGCGGGTCGAAAGCCAGTCCTTAACGGTTCTTCCGATCGGAGAGTCGATCCTGTTTGGAATTCGAATTCACCTCACACCGTTGACTCGTTTATGGAGCGACCCCGACTTGAGGCAGCGAATCCAACGCTCTCTTCAGACTATGCCTCCTAGGGTCGCGGATTACAAAGGTCTGAACCCAATCCTTGCCATGCTGACATCGGGTTGATGGTTCACCCGTCGAGCGGGGTTACTCTTGCGGATCAGCCAACCATGTCTCAGGAGGAAGATCGAGGCTGCGCCACAAATACCATGCCGCCACACTGCCAAACGGTGCCCACGGTTCGGCAATCTTCAGGGCTTCCTTCTTATCCGGCGATGTTGATAACCGATAAACATTGCGTAGAGCGTTGCGAACTCCCAGGTCCTCCGATGGAAAAACGTTGGGACGGTTCAAAGAAAATATAAGGAACATTTGAGCGGTCCAAATGCCGATGCCTTTGACCAAAGTCAATTCTGCAATTATTTCCTCATCGGTGAGTTTATGGAGTTGGTTCAAGCGAACCTCGCGTGAGATGACTTTGTTTGTGAGATCGCGAAGGTAGCCCCGTTTCTGTGGGGATAATCCGGCTGCCTTCATCTCCTCCTCGCTCAGTGCCGCGACAGGGGCGGGTAGCATTCGCGCAGGGGCGATCGCGGCGCAAAACCGACCATAAATAGACTCAGCCGCCTTGGTGGAAATCTGTTGTGAGATAATGGATTTAACCAGCGTGGCATAGTGTTGCCGGTGACAAGGTAAAAGGCAGGGGCCGATTAATTTAATCAATCGCGCAAATTTGGGATCGCTGGCTTGAAGATGTTTGAGTGCATCCTTCATCCAGATCGGGGGTTGTGTTTTAGAATTCGTTTTCATATTGGAATCCTTGCCTCCTTCGATGAACTAGGCGTCTCCGATAATGTATTCCGCAAACTCGGCGTGCAGATAGGGCGGGATGCGAGCCTTGAAACGTGCTTGTGCGCCATTAAAATCCTTCTCCACCACCTGTGCCACGCTATGGAGTCGAGCCATCACATGGCCCGCTTCGTGCGGGATTTCCAGATCGACATACTCCCGCACGGGACGGAGTACGGAACCCAGTTCACCCAGCAAAACAGCGATGCCTTCGCCTGTGATGGCCGAAAGCGGGACGCCGTTGGGATATCGGTCGAGATAGCGTGCGAGCAAGCCCTCCTGATTATATTTATCAATCTTATTGAACACCATCAATGTGGGCTTGGTCGCGGCTCCTAATTCCTCCAAGACCTTGTTGACCGCGAGAATATGTTCGTCGGCTTGGGGGTGGCTGATGTCAACGACGTGCAAGAGAAGATCGGCTTGGATCACCTCTTCGAGCGTTGCTTTGAAAGCCTCGACCAATCCGTGGGGTAATTTTCGGATGAAACCCACGGTGTCCGAAAGCAGAACATTCTGATTTGTCGGAAGCCGCAATCGTCGCGTGGTCGGGTCGAGAGTTGCAAACAGCTTGTCCTCCGCCAGTGCGGTGGCACCTGTCAGGGTGTTCAGCAGCGTAGATTTGCCAGCGTTCGTGTAACCGACAATCGAGGCGAGGGGCCACTGGTTGCGTTGTCGTCCGGCGCGTTGTGTCGTGCGTTGTTTGCGCACGAGATCAAGCTCGTTCCGAAGTCGTTCAATTCGCTCCTGCACCTTGCGACGGTCCGCCTCCAATTGCGTTTCCCCTTCTCCACCCCTCATGCCGATTCCGCCTTTCTGACGGGAAAGGTGGGTCCAATATCGAGTCAACCGGGGGAGCAAATGTTCCAGTTGAGCCAACTCGACCTGCAAGCGTCCTTCGCGGGTGCGAGCGCGTTGCGCGAAAATATCAAGAATGAGTTGGGTGCGATCTAGGATTTTGCACTCGAATATTTTCTCAAGGTTGCGACCCTGCGCGGCCGAGAGGTCGTCATCAAAAACGATCGTATCCACGGATTCCGCACGGCAACGTTGTGCCAACTCCTCCGCTTTGCCTGGGCCGATATAAGTTGCGGCTGTGGGTTTCTCGATTTTTTGTGTTGCTGTGCCGACAACTTCGCCACCTGCGGTCGCCGCTAACTCTGCTAGTTCTTCGAGTGAATCTTGGATATCCCAGTGAGAACGCGACTTAAGCTCAGCACCAATCAGGAACACCCTTTCGGTTTTACGGTTGGCGTTTACGAGGAGTGATTTCAATGGTGTGGCTGGACTTTAACACTTCGGAAGCAGATGGCAACGGTCAGTCGTTGTCGAGTGCTTGTAGAAAAACCATCTGGAACACCGTGACCGTGTTGACCGCCCATGTCAACTCGATGATTTCCTTGTTCAAAGCAGGAACCGGAACCGACTCTAAATCGGAAGGACAACCGAGTCTTACCCAACTGCCCACTTTGACATCGTTCAGCACCTGCAAAAGGATTTTGAGTTGATCCGGAGTGAGCAGGAGCCGCATCCCCCGCGAATCCGCAACCCATCGGTGTTCATCATTCAGGATTTCCTCCAAATCACGCCGAGTTTGTTTGCGGAACTCTTCCAAGGTTTCCACTAATAAATGTCGGTCGCCCGCTGGCTTGATTTTAAGTTTCTTTGAACGTTGATCCTGGTAATTCCCATTCAGGACCGGAAAGCGTTGGAGGAGTTCGAGTAGAATTCGTCGTTCCTTTTTTCCAAGGAGAAAGGTGCAACCATCATGGTTCCGACTCAGCAGTTTCATCGGGCATCGATGCTCAGGAATCCGCCTTCTGCAATGTCGCGTGAAGCGCGTAGGTCTGAAGCGCATGCACAAAATGCTCCGCCTTCTCCAAACATTCGCAAGCGAGCACACTTTTTCCTTCATGATGCACTTCGAGCATATGTTTAACCGCCTTCTCCTTATTCCAACCAAACACGATTTGGAAAACGTGGGCGACATATTCCATCACGTTGATCGGGTCGTCCCAACAGACCACGAGATAGCTAGGTCCAAGGGCCTTTTGGTTCTTCGGCTGGACAACTTTGATCGGTTCTACCGTTGGAACTGGTTTTCGCACCACCCTGTTAACTTAACGAATCACTCCTTTGAAATCAACTTTTGCATGGATGGGGTCGATCCGTTTTTGCTCTCATCGAATTTCTAGTCCGCAGATTCTTTGGCGATAAAAACTAAAAACCCCAGACGATAAATCAATCGTCTGGGGTAGAGTTGCGTTACGATTCTACTTCAATGGAAGAACCCGTATATACCTGAAGGCTACAGAGCCATGATCTCCTTGGAGGAAAAATGCCCCTGGCTCGTTGATGTTATCGTCGAGTTGGCTGCCTGTGGATTTGGGAACATCGGCATCGCTGTGCACTTTCACACCATTAAGGAACACGGTGACTTTTTGCCCGCGCATCGTGACTTCAGCCTGCTGCCATTCGCCCGCTTTTCGTGAAACAAATAATGTGGGAGGCGCGGTATTGTAAATCCCACCGTTGCCGCCCATCGCTGGCTTGCCGCCATAGTCGTCATAAATCTGAATCTCATGCCTGCCGCGTAGGTAAAAACCACTGTTGGCACCTTTAGGCACGCGATATTCGTAGCGAACTGTGAAATCGCGGAATTTTTCGTCACCCACCAAGTCGGTGCCATGTTGCCCATCGGCGACTGTGTTCATGAGGATTCCATTTTCAACCGTCCAACTGGGAGTGCCATCCGCTCGGCGCAGGTGCCAACCATCCAGGTTTTTACCATTGAATAAAGGTCTCCAACCGACCGCTTTCTCCTCCGCGCTCAAATCCGTTGGGGCATTCTTGGGAGCCCCGTTCGCGGGAACCAAACCTAATGCCCACTTGATGCCCCCCAAGATGTGCTTTTGATAGGCTTCACTGGTCCAAACATCCTCGCGATGGCCGAGAGAGGTATAGAACATCCGACCTTTGCCAATGTCCTTGCTCCAAGAAATGGGGAAATCGCCCGCCTGCGCGTTGTTCGGATGCTTGTCCAATGTGAGCAGTCCATGCACCTGATCGCGGGTGAAGCTTTTCATCAGATAGATCTCGTCATACACAGTAAACTTGCTGCCGAGATGAGCGGTTGCGGGATGGTCAGCATGTTGATTGATGCAATCAACCGTCGCTTGAGCCCCGTGGGTTAGGAACTCGCCGCCCAACATATCGATGTAAGGCCGAAACCCGTGGAACGTGTCACTGGCAGCGTGCATGCCGACAAAGCCACGGCCTGCCTTTACGAAATCGATCAAAGCCTGAGGTTGGGGCATTGGTAGATCGCCGGTCGTATTCGCAAAAACCACGGCGTCGTAATTATTCAAGGCTTCGGCAGACATCTTGGCTCGCACATCGTCCGTCCCTTTGCCGTCCGCTCCGCCGCGAACAAAATCAACGGTCCATAATCCGGTCTGCTCCCCCATGCTCTCGAGCACGCGTTCTGCGGTGCCGATGGAGCTATGCCTGAAGCCTTGAGTCGCCGTGACGACAAGTAGTTTTTTGGGAGATGCCCATGCGGGAGCCAAGGCAGTCGCATAAAGTGCCAAGGCAATGGCAGCAGGGTAGAAACGGTTTGAGAATAATTTATTCATAATTAATTCCGTAGAATGGCCGAACTTCAATCGACATTGGTTTTTCAATATAATGAAGCGTTGGACGAATCCGAATTCAATAAACAAAAAGATTCAAGATCAGCAAGACCAAAACCACCCTAGACGTGGCCGTGTTGAAAAATCGAACTGGGAATTATCTATCGCACCTGCCATATTTCTTCCCCACATATGACCTCCAACAACCATTACCTCGACTTCACAAGATTCCCGAAAATCCTCCGATTCCCGTGGTGGGTCATGTTATTCTTTTTATTGGGTGCGTCACCCGGTTTGATGGGACAGGGAAAACCTTGGTGGTTCGAAATGACAGCCACAGCCTTGGCGAACAATGAACCATCGACCCCATAAAAGAAACTCCTGTATAAACCAGCCGCAGATTCGATGAGACCTTCAAAAGTGAAGCCGTGCAGAACTGGCTGTCCAACGGCAAGTCCGCCAACGAGCCCCATCCCCACTCAGATCAGAACCAGATTCGCCAGCAGGAAGGCACTGGCGATAACCAGCAGGGTAATCCGGTCGAGACGGATGGAGGCGGACTCCCTTTTGCTCTCCGCGAGATGCCTCGAGACCAAGGTGACCGCAATGAGGGCGAAAATCAACACAAGGCCAATCCCGTGCAACTGGTCGACGGAGTTGGAACCCGACGTTTGGCCCACGACCTTCTCGGCCGTGTCCTTGCTAATCAGCACCGAGAACACCATGCCGGAGAGAATGGCCATTCTGCAGGAAAAGATGTCGTCGGACGCCGTCTTCAAGAAGAGGGCGATGATCGCGATCGCGACTGAGAAGTAGAGGCCGGAAAAAAGGCGCAGTATTAGCCCCTGACGATCCCGCTCGACGGTGATCTCGAAGATAAGCTTTTGGTAGATGGATCCCTGCTCCTTCTCCGGATCCCCGAAGGTGGAGCCGTAGGCGTGATCCTCAACGCGAAGGGCGAAGTCGCGGACGTGCCAACCGGGGACTCGCCGGACAGCGGCGTCGACCATTGAGTTCTTCTGGTCGGCACTGAACTTGAGCTGGGATGACTCGAGGTTGGCCTCCTCAATCTCGATCCGCAGGTGATGGCTGTCGTTAGGGAACTTCGAGAGGTCAAAGCCGTGGTTGAACTTGCCATTGATCTTCTCGGTGATCCAGACCGTGTTCCCCTTGGTCTCGATGTCGCTCCCGAGGGTGGTGGTCTCAATCGCATTGACGAACTCCCGGGACTTCAGCGGCTCTATCTTCAGACCCTCACGGTGGCGGAACCAGAGCCAGAAGTCGGCACTGAAGTTTCCGTCCGTCGCATTGAGGTCATAAAGCCGGTTCAGGTAGATGCCGACCTCCACCTTGGCGGGTTCCTCCGCGGCGGTATCTTTGGACTCGGCGTGGGCGGTCGAGAGAACAGCGAGACCCAGCAGGATAAACTCCCAGGACCTACAGAGGAATCGTAGGGTTGACATGGCGGAGAAAATTGAAACGGCGATCCTAGGTTCGTGTAGTGGAAGGAACTGAGCCATTAAAGGGGTCTATAGTGCCGGTTACCGAGTGTGATGAAACTAGATTTTTGGTAGGCATTTGGTTTTGAAGCTGCGCGACCACGTGATTCACATTAGCCATCTCTATATGTAACAAATCCACAGAAGCAATACTAAAATACATCCAAAAATCCGGCAGGCCGTGTTGAAAAATCGAACTGGGAATTATCTATCGCACCTGCCATATTTCTTCCCAACATATGACCTCCAACAACCATTACCTCGACTTCGCAAGATTCCCGAAAATCCTCCGATTCCCGTGGTGGGTCATGTTATTCTTTTTATTGGGTGCGTCTCCCGGTTTGATGGGGCAGGGAAATCCTTGGTGGTCCGAAATGACAGCCACAGCCTTGGCAAACGCAGGAACCAACCGGCACCAGATTGCCCTAGCTCTCTCTGATGCTCCGACCAAGCAGCGAAATGGATTGGAGTTCCTCCTTTCAAATATGCCTTTGTCGGATATTCAAATCCTGACGTCCGCTTTTTTGCTGGAAAACCTGAAACTCGCCCATGAAATGCGCCAGTCCTCCGCCTGGGCAAAGGCTGTGCCCGAGGAAATTTTCCTGAACGACGTTCTTCCTTACGCGAGTATCAACGAACGTCGGGACGATTGGCGCAGATCATTTCGCGACATGTGCCTCCCGTTGATCAAGGATTGCCGCTCCTCCGGAGAAGCCGCGCAGCGTATCAACGAAAAACTTTTCGGGTTGATCAAGGTGAAATATTCCACCGGTCGAAAAAAAGCCGATCAAAGCCCATTTGAATCCATGGAAAGCGGACTGGCCTCCTGCACGGGTCTTTCCATATTGCTCGTGGACGCCTGTCGCTCTGTCGGGATCCCTGCCCGCATTGTAGGCACTCCGCTTTGGGCGAACAAGCGGGGGAACCACACCTGGGTTGAAGTTTGGGATCAAGGTTGGCATTTCACGGGAGCTGCGGAGGCCGATCCACAAGGGTTGGATCGAGGATGGTTCGCCCATGACGCTTCGCAAGCGTTAAAGGACGTGCGCGAACACGCCATTTACGCCACAAGTTTTCGAAAAACCGCGACTTCCTTCCCCATGGTTTGGGCGTCTCAATTGTCCACCGTCAGTGCGATCAACGTGACGGATACCTACGCACCACCCTCAAAAACGGAGAATTCAGATAAAACCCGGGTCGCAGTGAAAGTTCTCGATCGGATCAATGGGAAACGAACCTCAGCAACGATTAAGTTGATGGAAGTGGCGAGTGGCAAAGTGATTCAGGAAGGTTGTAGCCGTGATGAAACGGCAGATTCCAACGATTATCTCTCCTTCTCGGTGCCTAAAAACCAAGCCTACCGAATCGTTCTAACCGGTGTGGGACGGGATGTTTCTCATGATTTTACATCCACGAATAAAACCGAATCGATTGTAACGCTTTATTTAAATTCTACTTCGAATGGTAATAATACGGTCGCGTTTTGTTACGCACCCCCAGCCATTATTCATCCCTTGCGAAAAAATGAATCTGCCAAATTGCAGAAGGAATTAGTGGCATACTTCACTGCTCCTTTGGAAAAGCAACAATCGTGGAAATTCCCCACTCAATTCGATCGGCTGTTGCGAACCAATGAACCCGCTGTGCGTCAGGCAGTTTGGAATGCCTACCGCTCCGACTCGGCTCAATCCGCCGTGCGTCAGGATTATCAATCAAATCGTGTTCACTACGCCGAACACGTCAGCCCGTATGTCGTAAAAACCGTGGGTTCACGTCCGAGGGACGGATGGCCGCTATTCATCGCGATGCACGGAGGGGGTGGAGCCCCACAAGAATTGAACGATAGCCAATGGAAAGTGATGCAACGCTATTACAATGATCACCCTGAAGTTGGCGGGTATCTATATCTCGCTTTACGCGCACCCAACAATACGTGGAATGGGTTTTATGATGTTTATGTTTATCCGCTGGTGGAAAACCTCGTCCGCCAATTCTTGCTTTTTGGCGACGTTGATCCCAACAAAGTTTTCATCATGGGGTATTCTCACGGCGGGTATGGAGCCTTTGCCATCGGTCCGAAAATCCCCTACCGATTTGCGGCGATCCACGCTTCAGCCGCAGCACCGACCGACGGGGAAACGACCGCCAAAACGCTCCGCAACACGCGTTTTACTTACATGGTCGGCAGCAAGGACACCGCGTATGGGCGTGCCAGCCGTTGCCAAGCTTTCGATGCCTCGGTCAAGGAATTGCGAGGCGATCGCGATGATATTTACCCCGTGACCCTGCAATGGATACAAGACCACGGCCACGGCGGACTGCCCGATCGTGATAAAATTACGGAGATGTATTCCTCTGTGCGCAATCCAGTGCCTAAAGAGTTGACCTGGGCGATGACCGATGACGTGGTGAAAGACTTTTTCTGGATACATTCAAACCTCGCTAAAAAGGGTTCCGAAATCCACGCATCCTGCCGAGACAATCGCGTCGAGGTGAAAGGTAATTTCTTGGCTGGCACAAGTATTTATCTGGACGAACGGTTGATCGATTTCGACCGACCCGTGATCCTTCAGGTTGAGGGGGAGAAATACAAACTCAAGGTGAAACCCAGCTTTAAAACGCTCTGTCGCACTTTACTGGAACGTGGCGACCCCGAGTTGGCCTTCTCATGTTCGATTGAAATTCCTATCCACGCTTCAAAAAAGAAACCTTAACCAAGAGGCAAACAGTGAGCAAAAAAAACTCAGGGTCGAGGGTTGACAGTTCTGCACCAACGGTTACTCTCCAGCACTCGATTTAGATTGAGATTTTAAGACGATATGCCGAATACCAAATCAGCCGAACGCCGGATGCGCAGCAGCGTCCGCAAGCAAAGCCGCAATCAAAGCGTTAAATCGCGGCTGAAAACAGTGGAAAAATCCTACCTGACCCTCGTGAAAGCGGGCAAGAAGGACGAAGCCGCCACGGCATACCGTGCCGTCGCCTCCTTGTTTGATAAAGCCGCCAAATGCGGAGTGATCCACGCCGGAACCGCGAGCCGTAAAAAGTCGCGTCTGGCTTTGACGCTGAATGTTGCGAACGCAACACCAGCTCGCTAAATCTATTTTTCAAGAAAAGAGCCTCCCGCAAGGAGGCTCTTTTTGTGCCTTGATGGGACGAGGCACGGCGGCTTCAAACCATTCATCTAGGCAATTGGATCCTTCAGAAAAGGATTAACATGTTCCCAGATGTTTTCGTGAACTATCTCCACCGAATCTGTGGCATCCACCGCCCGAATCCGCTTCGGATACAATTGTCGGATACTTTCGAATCCCTGTTCGACTCGTGTAAAAAAATCCCTTCCGGCCTCGTCGAAACGATCGCCAGATTCCATTCCCCCTGTCATCCTTGCGGCACGGCGCGACTCGCTCACGTCCAACGGCACTTGTAACAATAGAGTCAAATCAGGGTGAGTCTCACCTACGGCGTGGCCGATAACACTCTGCACGACCTCCAAATTCAGACCGCGACCGTGACCTTGATAGGCAACCGTGGAATCATAAAACCGGTCACAAATCACGATCTCACCCGCCGCCAAAGCAGGCCGTATGACCTCTCTGACCAATTGGGCACGGCTGGCATTGATGAGGAACAATTCCGTCTCGGAGTCCATCCCCCGACCCGCTGGGTGATGTTTGAGGAGATGGCGAATCTCCTCGCCGATCGCGGTTCCGCCGGGTTCACGGATCGATCTGACTCGTTCACCATTGAGTCGCAATCGCTTCGCCAACAGATCCATCTGGGTCGTCTTTCCTGCCCCTTCCGTTCCTTCAAACGTGATGAATAAACCTCGCATTCAGCCAAGTTACCGTTTCTTTTCGGGCAACACAACTCATCCGCCTTGCCGGCTGATTGCACCTAGCTCCACAATTGACGATCCAGAGAACGGTATTGAACCGCTTCGGCGACGTGTTCGATTGTCAAAGGGATAGAACCGCTCAGATCAGCAATGGTTCGAGAGACTTTGAGGATGCGATCATAGGCGCGTGCGCTCAGATTCATTTCCGTCATCGCGATTTTCAGAATCTCCATTGTGGCTTCATCCAAAACGCAGAATTCTTTGATATCCCGAGAGGCCATCCGCGCATTGCAGGTGATGCCCGGTCGTTGCGCGAACCGTTGGTGCTGCAATCGACGCGCTGCCACGACACGAACTCTGATCTGCGCCGAGGTCTCCCCCGTGCTTTGAGTGACCATTTCTCGAAATTTCACCGCAGGCACTTCCACATGCAGATCGATCCGATCGAGCAACGGACCCGAGATACGACCGAGGTAATTTTGGATCTCGCGGGGGGATGATCTCGATTCGCCCGGCATTTTGCCATCCGGGGTGGGGTTCATCGCCGCCACGAGCATGAATTGTGCGGGGTAAAACATCTTTCCCGACGCCCGTGAGATGGTGATATTGCCTTCTTCGAGCGGTTGCCTCATCGCCTCCAGCACATCGCGCTTAAATTCCGGGAGTTCATCCAAAAATAAAACTCCGTGATGGGCCAACGATATCTCCCCGGGATTAAGGTTGGAACCGCCCCCCAACAAACCCGGAGAGCTCACCGTGTGGTGAGGGCTCCGGTAAGGACGACGAGTGACCAAAGCGGCGCCACGTCGCAGAAGCCCGGCAACGCTGTGGATTTTTGTGGTCTCCAAGGCTTCCTCAAGAAGGAGAGGCGGGAGAATCGTGGCCAGCCTTTTTGCCAGCATGGATTTACCAGTTCCAGGGGGACCGACCAGCAGCATATTATGACCACCCGCCGCCGCCACCTCGAGGGCACGTTTGACGGATTCCTGCCCTTTCACATCGGCAAAATCAACCGGGTTCTCCTCAGGCTGATCAAAAAGTTGGGTGATATCGATGGTGGCAACGGGGATTTCGAGTTCCCCGTTCAAAAATGACACCGCCTCTTTTAAATTGCGGATCGGATAGACTTTTAACCCCGCGACCACCGCAGCTTCGGACGCGTTCTCAGTCGGAACCATCACCCCGACACATCCAGACGCCCTTGCCTCGAGAGCTATTTGCAGCACGCCTTTCACAGGTCGGACGGCTCCCGTCAACGCAAGCTCGCCGACAATCACATAACCATCGAGTCGATGTGGTTCCAGTTGTTCCGACGCAGCCAGACAACCTAAGGCGATGGGCAGGTCAAAACTCGGCCCTTCTTTTTTCACATCCGCAGGCGCGAGATTGATCGTCGTTCGACCCATGCCAAAGCGAAACCCGGAGTTTGTGATCGCCGTGGTGACACGGTCGCGCGATTCCTTCACCGCCGCATCCGGCAGCCCGACCACCACGATCAATGTCTCCCCAAATCCCATGTTGACCTCTATCTCAACAGGAAACGCCTCTACTCCAATGACCGCAGCCGAACAGACTTTGGCTAACATTCCAAACATCATGCGTATGGCAATCTTTTTTGTGAAGCCAGAAAAACATGAAAGTGGAACGGATGATTTGTTTCAAACTGGACAGACTTGGCTGGTCACGGACTCACTTGGCCCTGTTGCTTGATGAAATGAACAGGTTAAGTGTGCCTCTGATTTGCACCAACCAAGGGATCGATACAAGTGGGGACAACGCAACAGGCAAGTTACAATTGGGGGTTTTGATGGCCGTGGCCTAATTTGAACGCAGTTTGATTCGTGAGCGGGTGAATTCTGGGCTTAAGGGGACTTCCAGAAACTCAATT
>CAMBHS010000040.1 GCA_945867235.1 Akkermansia muciniphila | reverse complement strand
GGTCAGCCTGCAAGCGACCGGGTCGATCTACGTGCAGAACAACCCGGACAAGACCGGCTATAACCCGAACGAAGAACACGCGTTGATGTTGGGCGGGCAAGCGTATGCGTTGCGGGATGATCTGAATTTGACCGCGACCACCACTCCCGCTGTGTTGAAGGGAACTGGGACCACCTATTCCTCCGCTCCTTTTGTGTTGCTGGATTACACGGAATCCGATGGACGCCCGGCGATGCGTGCGTTCAAGGTGTTGAGGGAGAAACCGGAGGCAGGACTGGTCTTTGATTACATCGTGACGGCAGGGGGAAATGATGACCGATCGGGGGCAGGAAGAGTGCTTCAAGCTCCGATGCCGCTGCCCTTTTTGGGGGCACCGACGGAATATGTCACGAATAAAACTTCGACGACGACGACTATCACCTTGGTCAATTACAACAAGGAACCGTCCGGGAATGCTGGAGATTTACCCACGGGTTGGAATGCGTCCACTCATGGGGAGAGCTATCCTAATTATGCTAAATTTACTTACCGGGATCGGAAGCAAAATTTCTGGGTTTTGAGGGGGTTGCATGGCGGATTGCCTGTATTGGAAGCAGGAACCTATAACAGCATTACCAAACAGTTTACAACCGACCTACCCGCCGCTACTGCGGTGATAAATCAGCCCTTTCACTACACCGTGCATGTCTCACGGCAGACGGACACGGTGTTGATCGAGGCGAATACAGGAAGTTCGTTACCTGCCGGTTTGAGATTTGGGATCACCAATGGACTGGCAATTACGGGCACCCCGACTGCAGCAGGGACTCACACATTAAGCCTGGTGGTCACTGATATCGGTGATGGGATCAAAGTCACAAACTCTCTCTCGTTGAACATCGTGAGCAGTGGGACGGTGGTCGCGCAACAGCCGCTCACCCTGACAAGTTACAACCAATACGCGGGCAACAACGCGACCTACATCGGGCGTCCTCCGTTTTTAGCGGAACCGACAGCAAAAACCAATGCGTTCACGATGCGTTTTTACTACAAAACACAGGAAGGATTTGCTTGGCCAAGTGCTGTCAGTGCGACGGTTGCCCCTGCGGTGGGGAGCATCGTTCCCTATCTGCGACCGATCAATAATAATGCCTATGTGGGGAATGCGGACAACAAGGCGACGGAATCTCTCGACATTGTTTACCGCCCGGTGTGGCCCGGAAAGCCGCCCGTGCTGCAATTTGGGCAGACGTTATTGGGTCCCAAGAATAATGCCCCTGCGGTACGTGGTCAAACGAGCGTGGAGTTACTCTACCAACAATCCATCGCAAAAACGATCACCGCACCTGAATCTGCCGTCATTTTACACGATCCGACACGGGAAAAGTCATTTGCCTTAAAAATAAACACAGCGCAGGGATTGGATCGAGTGCCCGATGGAGTTAGGACAGAAGTTTACCAAGGTAAGACCTACTTCCCGAACTTGCCGCCGCACCTAGCGAAACGCTTCTTTTTTGATCCAGCGCGAGGGGTTAAAGGACACCTTGTTTTGCGAGGCGAATTTGTGGATGAAGTGCTGGGGGATGATTATATCTTGTTAAATGTCCTTCGGGGTGACTCGGGAAGTGGCGATTTGGCAGTGGTGAAAGCATTATGTCCACCCACTCCCGCGGATCCAAAGGGTAAGTGGGATGACGCGGTGAATGGGTTGATCACGGCCGTTGAAACATTTTACGAGGATCCAACGATTCCCGGAAAGTTCATCGTGGACACACTTAAAACCATTGATCGAGGTGTGGGGGTTTTGACCGAGGTAACGGACGATGATACAGCAGTGGATAGTTACGCTTTAAGTGCGAGCGGACCGGGGGAAGGTTACGTGACCATGATCATGGGGAATGGAGGGGCTTTCACCCCGCCTTCCGAACCGGTGACGGTGTATGTGTTGAAGGTGGGGAACGGACTTTATACGGGCGAAATGAAGATCGTGCCCTCCGCAAATCCATTGAGCGAACTGTCCTCCTTCCAGCACAGCCTGGACCAGGGAGGCAATTTTGGTGATTATGAATACGAGTGGAAGATCGCACCTCCTGTGGATGGAGCGCCACCGGCAACCAATTCGACGATGAGCGCGTATCAAGCCTTGGTCTCGGGATCAGGAATCCCCCGATATACCCTTGGCGGAGCGGGCATCCAAGCCTTGGTGGATAATTACATCGTGATGCGTTACAAACCCATCAATGCGGATCATCCGCTCCTGAACCAGTGGTCCGCATGGACAACGCCACAACTGGCGGAAGGCTGGATCAAACGCGTGTTGGCAGGGATCAATCCATTCAACCAACGCACGAGCGATCTGAGCAAAACCGGCGTGAACACCGACGCGAACATGATGACCTCGGCAGGAAAGCGTTGGGAAGGGGACATTCCGTTGAACTTGGAAAACATCAATGATTACGGATTGATCGAGATTTACGAGACCGTGTTGAAACGCGGACGGGGTTTGAGCATCGATGCCGAGCCGGGGATCAACTTTGGCCCTGCGAATGACGCATTGTTGCTGGCTGCCGGATATTTGAACGATCTTTACATGATGGTGGGCAACGAAGCCTTTGCGGACGCCGCCAACCCGACCATAGGGATCGGGACCAAGGACAGCAGTTACGGGGATGTTGCCACGGCCTTGTTCTCATTCAAAGGGCAGTTGCCGACGTTGCTTGAGGAGGAACTGGCATTGTTGCGAGGCCGCGATAACACGCTGCAACCTGGGGTGCTCGTAAGCCCTGTGTATAACCGGTTGGTGTGGAATTACACGCGGGGAATCGATTCCGGGGAGGTGATCTACGCGTTGAACTACAATATCGTGGATCAGAATGAGGATGGAACAGTGGATGCGAAAGATTCGGCGCATCTGTATCCGCAGGGGCATGGGGATGCGTATGGGCATTACCTGACGGCGGTCAAAGGGTATTACTCGCTGCTGATGAACAACAAATTTGATTGGGTGCCGAGAACCGAAGCGGTGACGGTGTTGGGGAAAGCGGTGCAGGTGGATTATGTGGATGAAAGGAAGTTTGCGGCAGCGGCGGCGGCAGCAGCCCGTGCAGGGCGACAGGTTTTCGACCTGACATGGCGCAAGGATTACCAAGCGGGGCAGGAGGGCGGATGGAAAGAGTTTGACGCGACGAGAACCCAAGCAGACCGCGTGAGGGAATGGGGGGTGGATCAATGGGCATCGAGAACCGCACAGGGAGCGTTGTTCAACTGGGTGGTAGGGAATGCGATCCTGCCGGATGTGGATCCCGATCCGAGCCATGAAGGAATCCAAAAGATAGACCGCACCACAGTTCCGGAACTTGGGGAACTGGCGGCGACCGGAGCGGACTTGCAGATAGCGATGGACAATGCGGAAGGGAGACTGACGCCGTTGGGGTTATCCGAGGGAAGTATCGCGTTTGATATCAACCCGAACACCGTGGTGGGGTCTAATCCACAGACCCACTTCGACCAGATCTACAGCCGAGCCACGATGACCTTGAACAACGCTGTTACATCGTTCGATGATGCGAAAAATGTAACGCAATTAATGCGATCAGAACAAGATTCGCTGACGGAGTTGCAAGTCGCAGTGGCGAAGCAGGAGATGGCCTACACCAATGCGTTGGTGGAAATTTACGGGACCCCGTATACCGATGACATTGGTCCCGGAAAAACTTACAAGCAGAGTTATGAAGGACCAGATTTTCTCCATTATGCTTATGTGAATAATGTGGAACTGCTAATCCCAGGATACTTGAGTTCAGAAACGGATCAGGTTTTCCGTTTTGACATACAGACCCCTTCCATCAATTGGCTGAGTGGCCAAGCCTCCGCCTTAAATGGGGTGGTGCTTGCGGATGATGAGGCTAATTATAAGGATGGAACGACCTTCATCGAATATACTTTGGACGGGCACGGGTTTACCAAGAAACCACTGAATTGGACTGGGAAACGTCGAAGCCCAGGACGATTGCAACAGGCAATCTCTGAGGTGATCCAAGCTCGAAATCGAACGGCGGCGGCATTGGGAGCTGTAAGTGGGGCTAAACAGAGTCTCGACGATGCGATCAAAATGTTCAAATCATCAGAGGGTATCAATCAGCAGATATCGGACTTGGAGGACAAGAAGTATATCGCTGAAAAAGTGGTGCGAGCAGCCGAGCTTGTTAACGAAATATATGGCATCTACCAGGCTAACATTTCAGAAGACATCGAGGAGACAGCGGAAAGCATCGCGTCGGGTTTGCCTGAGTCCATGATCGCTGGTGTGGCAGCGGGGGGTGATCTTACTTCTGCGGGTAGATCGGCAATAGAGGCTGCCGGCTTCGCTATTACAACTACCCTCGATAGCGTCACTGCAATTAAAGATACGGCGATGCTCCTGTGGCGACAAGCCACCGATATTGCTGCGGCGGAAATTGACCGGCAGGAGATTGCACCCTTGGCAGAGAAGCAAGCGTTACAGCAAACTCTTTTTGAGTTCTCCTCATTGGTTGGAGAAGTTCAAGGTCACGCCGGGACAATCATCACTAGTTTGCAGGATTATGACGATGCGCTTCGTGCCTACCAAGCGTTGTTGGCAAGTGGGGATCGGCTCCAACTTGAACGTGAAACTTACCGATTGCGTGCCGCAGCGTTGGTCCAAGGATTCAGAACTCGGGATGCGGCGTTCCGCATTTTCCGAAACGAAAAACTGGAGAGATACAAAACATTGTTCGACCTCGCCGCTCGCTATGCCTTTCTCGCCGCCAATGCGTATGATTATGAGACGGGGTTGCTCAACACCGCCCATGGCAAATCATTTGTCAATCGGATCGTAAGCTCCCGGGCACTGGGAATCGTGAAGGATGGGGAACCGCAATATGCTGGAAGCAACCACGGTGACCCCGGGTTGTCGAGTGCGCTTGCGGAAATGAAGGCCGATTGGGACGTGTTAAAAGGTCGCCTCGGATTCAACAACCCCGATGCCTATGGCACCACTGTGTCGATCCGAACGGAAAATCTGCGCATTTTGCCTGGGACAGACGGAGACTCTGCTTGGATGGATATGCTGAATAAAGGTCGGATGGCGAATTTGTTGGAGGACTCGGACGTGCGCCGCAATTGTCTTCAAATTGATATCGGCGATGGACTTCCAGAACCTGGGATTGTCATTGCTTTCAGTACCACGATTGCCAAGGGAATGAACTTATTTGGTCGCGAGTTGGCGGCCGGAGACAGTGCTTTTAGTCAAAGTGCATTCGCGGTGAAAATATCCGCAGTCGGTGTCGCCCTTGAAGGTTATCGAGGAATGAATAATCCCGGAGGGAATACTGGGGGCGTCAATTCCTCGGGGGGGACTTCGCCTGCCGATCCTCCTTCTCATTATTTAGATCCAGCGGCTCTAGCGGCGACCCCGTATGTTTATTTGATTCCTGTGGGAATTGACTCCATGCGAAGCCCGCCATTGGGCGACACGAGTGAGATTCGTACTTGGAAAGTGGATGACATTGCTATTCCGATGCCGTTCAACATTGGGGCGTCAGATTTTTCTACCAAAAAACTTTATCAGTCGGCAGATTCGTTAACGGAAGGACTCTTCGGCCTAAGAAAGCATCAGGATTTTCGCCCTGTATCTACCACGGAAGCATTCAGTCAGAATATATATGGGATGGGTGGATCTCTCCAACCCTCGCAATTCACGAACCGGCGTCTCATAGGGCGCAGCGTTTGGAATAGTCAATGGAAACTAGTCATTCCAGGGAGTAAATTGCTGAAGGATCCAAACGAAGGACTCAAAAGATTCATCAATACCGTGAAGGATGTGAAATTGCATTTTGTGACATATTCCTACTCCGGTAATTAATGGAGAAGTCCTATCCGTAGCATTGCATTTCGACAGGAGTTGGTTTGATAGTCGGATTCTGCACAATGCCATAGTTGAGAGGATTTTCATTAGGTTGACAATTTTACTAACCTTTCTTGCATTTATATTCCAAATGGTTCACAGTAGGGAGGGTTCGATTGCTTGGATCTAATAAATTTAGACCCCTTTTGTGGGTCGCTTTGGCAAGCAATCGTTGACTCACCATAGTGCTGATAGAATTCCAACGCGATGCGTTCAGGGATTCCGTGCTGCTTGTTTGTGGCATGACTGTCGGCAATCCCGTAACCTAGAAATCTGCTGTTTTGTTGTCCATTTTTGCAAATTATTTAATATGGTGAAACCCAAGGTGAAGAAATCGGCGACCCCTCGGGTCGATAAATCCAAGAAACCAAGTAAAAAAGCTATGACAAAAGCAGCTTTAAGCTCGGTTAAAAAATCAAAGAGCGAGCCTAAGCCAAAAGCTCTAAAAACGAAGGTTTCTACACCCAAAGCCAAGGTGATTCAGAACAAAAAGGCGAAGGTGACCCGTTCTGTTAAAAAAGAAAGTCCAGCACCAGTAAAGGGGCGGAAATTAAAAGGTGAAACTCAGAAAGTTGCTCCAAAGGCAGTAAAGATTCCGAGTGCCAAACTTCCCAAGTCATCAACAGGATTGATCAAGGCTGCGACCGGACTTGTTGCCGGCTTAGGGATGCTTCCCGCTCCCGTAGCAGGGCTTGATGTCGCAGAAAAAGTTAAGGAACTGGTCCGGTTGGCGAAAGAGCAGGGTTACCTCACTTACACCGATATTAACGATTCTCTCGGTGACAATACGCCGACTCCGGATGATCTCGATGAGATTTACACCAAGTTGCATAATCTTGATGTCGAGATTGTGGATCAGGCGGAAGTGGATGTTGTCAAACAGCCAGAACCTGAGGAGGAGGAGGTCAAGGAAGATTCCAAAATGCGTCTCGACATTTTGGATGACCCAGTTCGGATGTATCTGAAGCAAATGGGCCAGGTTCCGTTGTTGTCCCGTGAGCAGGAGGTTGAAATTTGTAAGCGGATTGAGGTCGCAGAGGATCATGTGCGAAGCATCATTTATGGGTTTGGTTTTACGGCCAAGGAACACATTGCATTGGCTGAAAAACTAATATCTGAACCTCCCAAGGAACGGTTCGACCGCGTTATTGTAGATAAAAAAATCGATAGTCGCGATGCCCACTTGAAGGAGTTGCGGAGATTGGTGAAGATTGTTCGCACTATAGATACGGAAGTGGATGAACACTATACCACGTGGCAATCAGCGGGAGGAAAAGAGGACAAGAACCGCGGAAACTTTGAAAAACTGGATGTAAAGTTGCAAAAGACTTTCCCAAAGTTTTTCTTTAAACAAAGAGTTTTGGAAGAGATGGCGGTTGTTGCAGACAATATATTTGAAAAATTTCAAACTTGTTTGCGAACAATTCGTGACCTCGAACACCAAAAAGGTGTCTCCCATAAAGCCCAGTTAATTCAATCCGAACAACGCAAGGTAACCGCTCTCGAGGAGTTTGTTCGCATGCCGTCGGCACAATACATCAAGGCTTACAGTTCGTTGAAGGACTTTGCGGCTAATGCTCACCAAGCGAAGACTGAAATGGTGGAGGCGAATCTTCGCCTCGTGATTTCAATCGCGAAAAAATATACAAACCGCGGATTGTCGTTTCTTGACTTGATTCAAGAAGGAAACATGGGACTCATGAAGGGTGTCGAGAAATTTGAATACCGCCGGGGATTCAAGTTTTCGACTTATGCCACTTGGTGGATTCGCCAAGCTATCACTCGTTCGGTGGCTGATCAGGCACGCACGATTCGAATTCCAGTCCACATGATCGAGGTCATCAACAAGCTGATGAGGGTTCAAAAGCAGTTGGTGCAGGATTATGGGCGAGAGCCTACGGCGGATGAAATTGCGGATGAAATGGAACTGCCGGTCGAGCGTGTACGAGCAATTCTCAAGATGGCGCAACAGCCGATCTCGCTTCAGTCGCCGGTAGGGGATAGTGACGAGGCAAACTTCGGGGATTTCATCGAAGACAAAAAAGCTGAGAATCCGATGGACATGACGAGCTACAGCATGTTGAAAACCAAGCTGGGCGATGTTTTGGGCAGCCTCACGGAACGTGAAAGAAAAATCCTCGAACTCCGTTTTGGTCTTGTCGATGGCTACGCGCGGACGTTGGAGGAGATAGGTAAACAGTTTAAAGTTACCCGCGAACGAATCCGCCAGATTGAGGCGAAAGGATTGCGAAAGTTGCGACACCCCACACGTATCCGGCATTTGCAAGGCTTCTTAGAAACGGAAGAAGTACGCTAGCGGTTGGTGTGCATAGCCGCACCCTTATGATGGTTTAAGGGTGCGGTTTTGTTAGCCAGGCATTGAGCAGGTGCAATGCTTTAGCGCGGTGGCTGAGTCGATTTTTTATAGAATCTCCCAGTTGAGCGAAAGATTGTTCATAGCCTTCTGGAACAAAAAGTGGATCATAACCAAACCCCTCTGACCCTTGGGGTGATTGGAGGATGCGGCCTTCGCAGGTGCCCGAAAAAAATAAAATTTTAGGTTCTTCCATTTTTCGAGTGACTCTTTGGTTTTTGCTGGATGCACAAGAAGCCAATGCAAGCACACAACAAAATCGTGCGGTTCGTTCGCTTGGATCGAAGTTACGCATGAGCCGCAGGAGCTTCGCATTATTGGCCGCGTCAGGGGCGTTTCCGAAGGTGTTCGTGTCCAGATGTGCAAACCGTGCGGATAAAACTCCCGGATCCCCGTTCAACGCATCCACCTCCAACCCAGAATCATCAGCGAGTATGTAGGTGTCCTCTACGCTCTCGAATTTACCTGATGCAAAAGCTGCAATTGTTGCAGCTTTTTTTGCTGCATTGCCTTGAAACGTTGGAGCATCTTCGACGATTTCGGGGGCTTCTGGAAAATCTCTCAGACTAAGCCAACGAACTGAACCCTGAAGAATGGATTGAATTTCCTGTAATTTATGGCTGTTCTTAGTTGCCACGAGGATGGTTATCATCTCAACAATTCCAACGATTAGCGTTTGAGGATAGTGACACCCCACGGGTCAATTCACTGGTAAATGAGCATTCATTTCGAATGCGAGAAACCTCTCCCAATTTTTCAAGCCGGGATGGAGCGTGGGCGATATTTTTTTGCGAGGGCGATTACTTCAACCAGAGGTTTCATCCCGCCGGTGCAGGTCGAATGAGACAAGGAGGCTGCGGCGGCACAAACACCTTGCAGGAGGCATTGTTGCAGGGGTTGACCTTCGTGGAGTCCGACCAATACTCCGGCACAAAAGGCGTCACCAGCACCGGCTGTACCTACGATGTATTTCTGCGGAAGGGTCAAAGAGGACTGCCATGAATCGTCGCCTTTGCGTGTGCGAGCAAAGGCTCCTTCTGGAAAATGGATCACCACGATGTCTCGAACTCCAAGTTGCAACAGGGCACCCGCCGCGTGACGCAATGCCGCCGTGTCTAGGGAGCCGTCTGCCAGTCGGATTTTGAAACCAGTTGTTTTGCCCGCTTCAATTTCATTGAGGATGCAATAATCCACATGCTTCAAGGCAGGGGAAACTATTTTGGCGAATCGGTTGCTGTCTTCACTCACGACATCGACACTTGTTTTAAGCCCGGCCTCTTGAGCTTCTGCAAGGATTTTGGCTGCTTTGGTGGTATAAACGCGGTCAGGTGCGTCCATTGCATCGAGTAAAAGCAAATAGCCAAGATGAAATAGTTTCGCTCGAGTCGCGGCAAAATCGATATCGCTCCCATCCCAAAGCGCGTTTGCACCCCGATAATGGAAAAAGGTGCGTCGCCCATTTCCCATCTCAGTCATGACATCCGTGTAGGAAGTCGAGGCTTCTTGGGTAGTGCGGAGCAGTTTGGTGTTGATTTTGTGGGTTTCACAATCCTTAAAAATGGATTCCCCAAGAATGTCCTTACCGACAAGTCCCGCCGCAGAAAGTGGGATATTTGTTCCCATTTTGGCGATGTCGATCAATACATTGTAAGGAGAACCGCCAGTTCCTTGAGCCTGGCTGCGAATATTCGCGAGTTGTTCGCGCTGTGGATAGAGATCAACCATTTTGACTTGGTCGATGATCCAATTGCCTCCCGCGAGCAACCCTTTACGTGAGGCTGAAGAATTCTTTTTCATGGGCAAAAATCGTGCATTTTACCTGTTTCAGTATTTGGCTAAAACGCTTCCGAACTCATGAATAGTAGGAGAAAACCGCATTTATGTCTCTATTGAATTGATCATTCTGAGGTTCTCTTTTTAGGATTATTAGGAAAACCCTAGGCCTATCGAATCATTACCGTGGTTTGAAATGCCGACCGCCACGTTGTGGTGCGCTCTTGGGTTTGGATGAATTTCCTGCTTTGTGATGAACCGCGCCTCCTTGATGACGGGGTTGGCGTCTTCTATCAGAATCACCCTCGGACGGAGGAGCGGATTGAGTGTAATCGAATCCTTCCGCTTTCTTTCTTACAATGCCACGACCAATAAAACGCTCCAATGCTCGCAGTTCATCATGATCCTCGGAGGTTACGAAACTGATTGCATCCCCAACCGCATGAGCTCGCCCCGTTCTTCCGATCCGATGCACATAATCCTCCACCTGCATGGGAAAATCGTAATTCACAACATGCGAGATTCCATCGACATCGATCCCACGTGCGGCAATATCCGTTGCCACTAAAACACGAACATCACCAGATTTGAAATCCTTCAACGCTTTGAGTCGTTGGTTTTGAGAGCGATTGGAATGCAGGGTTGCTGTGCGGATCCCTTCTTGATCCAATCGTCGGGCGATGCGATCGGCACTATGCTTCATCCGGGAAAAAACCAAAACCATGTTCATCGTTGGGTCACGTAGGAGATGAATAAGTAGAGATGGTTTAAGGTGTTTGGGAATTTCATAGACCCATTGCGTCACCGTTTCGGCTGGATTCGATCGGCGTCCAATTTGAACCAGTTTGGGGGCCTGCTGGAACTCGTGGGTAAGCAATTCGATTTCTTTGGAGAGTGTCGCCGAAAAAAGAAGCGTTTGCCTTTGCCGGGGAATGGATTTTATGACTTGCCTGATGGAGGGAAGAAATCCCATGTCGAGCATGCGATCGGCTTCGTCAAGGACGAGGAAGTTTAATCCAGAAAAATCGCCACATCTTCGATCCATCAGATCCAGCAATCGACCTGGGCAAGCGATAATCATATGGGTGCCCGCTCGCAGGGCGTCAATTTGTGGACGTTCACCGACGCCGCCAAAAACCGTGGCGACCCTCAAGGGTAGGTGGCGAGCATAGGCTCGCACGTTTTCTTCAATTTGGACGGCGAGTTCGCGGGTTGGTGCGATCACTAGCGCCTTTGTTCCACGTTGCTGTCCGTTTCCGATGATTGCAGCGAGTTTGGTTAAAATTGGTAACGTGAACGCGGCAGTCTTGCCCGTTCCCGTTTGGGCAATTCCAATAAGATCCTGACCTGCCAGGATTTTTGGAATGGCCGCTGATTGAATGGGAGTGGGCTCAGTATAACCCTGTTCTTGAACCGCTTGGAGAATCCGAGGGTCCAGACCGAGTGCTCGAAATGGCATGTGTATTAGTTTAGAGGATCAGGAATATTTAGCACGCTTATTGAGGAGAATTATTTTAACGCGAATTGACTCAATTTAGATTTTGGCGAGTGAAGGGGGTTGCGAATAATTTTATAATGTGATCGAACCATCAAATACAAAATCTGCGGGACCAGAAAGTTCCACATTTGTAAACTCACCCGATAGTTCTTCGAACCGAATTTCCAAGGTGTCGCCTCCTTGAACCTGTACTTTTATAGGTGAGGTTAATCGATGCAGCTTTGTGGCAATAAGAGCGGACGCCGTCACACCTGTGCCACAGGCTAAAGTTTCCCCTTCGACACCTCGTTCATAAGTCCGAACCCGAATCCGGTTGGTATCCAAAAGTTGGACAAAATTGACGTTGGTTCCACGAGGAGCGAAATGCGGGTGGTAACGGATTTCTTCGCCCAGTTTCTGCACCATCGCCTTGTCGGCATCTGGCACAAATAACACTGCATGCGGAACCCCAGTATTGATGGAATGGATGGAATGATTTCCTTGGGACAGGGTAATCGTTTCCTCAAGTCGCATGTCTTTGGGGCGGGTCAGATTGATGGAGACAATGTCCCCATGGAACGTGGCTCTAATAACCCCCGCAGCTGTTTCAAAGGAGGACGTTTTTTCACAACCTACAATCTTTTGTATAAACCTAGCGAAGCACCGAGCTCCGTTGCCACACATTTCCGCAGTGCTTCCGTCGTTGTTGTAAAATTGCCAAGCCCACTCCGCTCGACCCGAGACACATGGGATGAGCAACATAATTCCATCCGCCCCGACACCCCGTTGCCGATGGCAGAGATTGGTAATTTGTTCTTTCGAGAGGTAAATGTCTTGGGATCGGTTATCGATCAATACAAAATCATTTCCAGCCCCGTTCATCTTCGTAAACATTAACTTCATCGGAATGAACATTAAGCCTTTGATAGCTGTGGTCAATCACCTGACATGATTGCCTGTGTATGTGTATTACCGTCACTCCGTGGCAATGGCGAAGCCCTCGAACATCTAACACAACTTTTCAAATTCTTAAATCTATTGGGTTCTAGTGAATCGCTCTCCAGTTCTTAGAGTGCGGAAAGGTTGACGAAGAGCTGTGGCAGTTTCTTGAAAGAGATTAGGGTGCGCCGTATTAAAAGTGAACATGTCGTAATGACATGGAATGACGAGTTTCGCTCCGATATCATGAGCCAATTGTGCCGCCTCAGCACCGTTCAGATTTCCCGCTACTTTTCGAGAGGGATCAGATCCATTGATGGGAAGTAAGGCGATATCTACATGAAACGGTCGGAGGAGGTCTGCCATGCCGTGGTAAAGGACGGTGTCGCCGCTGTGGTAAATACGCCATGGCCCGAATTCAATAATGTAACCCAAATACAAATGACGACCCTGCTCATCACGATCGAGCTGTTCATGCGCCGCTGGAACTGCATGGATGGTGAAGTCCGCAATTTTGATTTGTTGGAAAGCATCGATTCCTGTTGGCAAATCAAGAGCGACTCCAAGGCGATTCACGACGAAGTGCCGGTTGGCTTCTGGTATCACAAAACGCACCTTGGGATTTACCTTGAAAATCGATTGCAACGTTGTGGCGTCGAGGTGGTCGGTGTGGTTGTGTGATGAGGTGACGACATCAATAAAATCGAGTCGCTCTGGGGAGAGCACCCGCTCGGTCATCCTGATATGTGGGTTTTCCGACTGGGCATATTTGTCGGTGAGAGAGTCCGACAGGTAGGGATCGATGAGAAAGTGTCTGCCTTCGTGTTGGATCAGAAACCCGCTTTGTCCAAGCCACCACAGGTGGAGCCCGAGTTCACTTTTCGCTCGATGGATATCCATGAGCAGTTCGTCATCCTGAAGTGCAGGTCGAATCATCAAGTCAGTCCGAGTTCTTTTTTTACCAAACGGATTCCATCCACCATGTTGCGGAGCTTTTGCCGAGCGGCCCAACGAGCTGTCTGACTCAAGCCACAATCTGGCGCGAAAGAGAGGCGTTCTGCTGGGGCGTGTTTCAAGCAGGCTTTGACCCGTTGCGCGATATCCTGAGGCGTTTCGATGTAATAACTTTTCACATCCACAATGCCCACCGCGACCTCTTTTTTTGCGGCGATCAAGCCGATCAGGTCGAGTTCAGAAAATTCGCGACTGGCCATTTCGAGGTGAATTTCATCGACGTTCATTTCCAAGAATTTCGGAAACATTGGAGCGTAGTGGCGCAAACCGATGGCGCGTGCTTTGTAATTACCGAAACATAGATGAGTGGAAAGATGACATTGACCCGTCACGGATTCCACGGTGCGATTAAAAATGTCCACAAACCGCTGTGTGTTTTCCTTGTGTGCGTAGCAACTCATGGACGGCTCATCGATCGTGATCTCGCGGCATCCGGAGGCTACCAGGGACGCAAGCTCGGTTCTGACCAATGGCAACAACGCCTCGGTCAACGCGAAGCGATCGGGGTATTGGGCGTTGGGCAACAACCGACCACTCAATGTGTAGGGTCCTGGGACGCTTGCCTTGAGTGTCACCCCAGATGGAGCCAGCCGGAGCAATCTTTGAAAGTCTTGGGCCGTCCCCAATCCGTTCGGAGCGGTGATGGTTTCGGTGACATGGTGTTTGCCGCGCTGATCGTGAGCGGGTGGACCGAATCGACGTGGAGACGCGCTTTCAAGGGTAATCCCTTTCAAAAAGCCGTAGAAGGAGAGGTTGAAATCGAGCCGTGTTTGTTCGCCATCCGTGATGACATCGAGACCAGATTCCACTTGGTCACTAATGGCAATGCGGACTGCATCATCCACTATTTCCTCGCGGTCGGTGGTTCCGAATTGATCCATGTGTTGGGCAGCGAATTCCAGCCACGAGGGGTAGGGGTAACTGCCAATTACAGTCGAGCACAAGGGTTGATCTTTCATGAGGGCAATCCGTGTTGGGGGATACCGAGGTTCTCGTAAAGCTTCGCCAATCGTCGGGCGTGTTCATCGTAGGCAGCTTCAAAAAGTTCCGTGGCTCGCTCGCTGCCAACCAAGGCTCCGGCTGTTAGAACGTGAGGAATTTGACCTGCTTGCGTGAGTCGCAATGCAACTTCCGCCTTGATGCAATTCACAAGCAGGCAACCTCCGACCGTGGATCCTGGAGCGACTGGGGTTGGTAACCCGGGGATTTCTATCATCGCATCTCCGATCGGAGCCCCTGTATCTAAAACGATATGAGAAAAATCCTGTAGTTTCTTTCCGGATGGATGCTGGCTGACGCTAGCGTCGGAATGAGCACGACTGATGATGGACACGACTTTTACCCCTCGTTGTGAAAATTCGCTGGCCATTTCGATAGGCACCACATTGCATCCGCTCGATGAGACAACCAAGGCTGAGTCAATGTTTTTGAGGTCGAAATTCCTAAGAATTCTCTCGGCGAGTCCCGAGACGTTTTCGAGAAACATCGCCTGACGTTGTCCATTCGCACCAACCACCAAATTATGGAAACTAAGTGAAAGTTCAACGATGGGATTGAATCCTGGGAACGATCCATAACGAGGCCACATTTCCTCGACGAGGATGCGGCTGTGACCGGATCCGAAAAGGTGCACCATGCGTCCTGCTAAAATAGTTTTAGCAAACAAATCTGCCGTGCGATGGATTTCTGGGCGTTGCGCCATCACCTGATCGATGAGACCGCGACTTTTTTCGAGATAATCCAAACTTGGATCCATAAAGCTAGTCAGTAAAAAGGTGGTTACTCGGAATGTCTATCACACACAATTCTTCAAGTGAGACAGAACTAGGGCATCAGCCAACGACATATTACCACCGAAGCAATGACGCCCACGATGTCTGCGATTAATCCAGCAGGCAGTGCGTGGCGTGTGCGGCGTATGCTAACAGAACCGAAATAGACAGCGAGAACATAGAAGGTGGTTTCCGTGCTGCCATAAAGTGTGCCGGCACTCCGAGCGATAAAACTGTCCGGTCCATGTTGTTTTACCAATTCAGAAAAAAGTGCCAGGGATCCGCTGCCACTGAGCGGACGCATCAGGGAAATGGGTAGCAGTTCAGAGGGAAAATGTAGTGCTTCCAAAAGAGGTCGAGTCAGCGTGGCGAGGAGTTCTATCCCTCCCGCTGCTCGAAACACGCCGATGGCAAGCATCATGGCGACAAGATAAGGGATGATGCGAATCGCGACGTTAAACCCTTCCTTGGCTCCTATTACAAATTCTTCATACACATTCAAGCCCCTTAACATTCCGTAAAAAGGAAAAATAGTTAATAGGAAGGGAACCGCAAGTATCGAGAGGGCATTGATAAACCGTGGGAAGGCTGCACCAGTTGGATCCGATTTTATTCCGCAGAGTTTCCACAAGAAATAGCCAAAACAAAAAACCAGTGAAACCATGACAACCCAGTGCCAGCGGAGCCACGGCCGCAAGGTTGAAATTTCTGCCGAGTCTAATTCAGGTAACGGCTGGGGAAGTTGAACTGAGGGTTCCTGAGGTAAGGCGAATAATGGAACGCGTTCCAACATTTTTACGCTGATGATTCCAGCAATCGTCGAGCAAGTCGTGGCGAGTAGTGCGGTGCCAATAATAAACTGAGGCTGAACGGCCCCTGAAGCAGCTAGAATTCCGACAGCAGTGATCGGTATGAGTTGAACGGAGCTTGTGTTGATTGCAAGAAAAGTACACATCGCGTTCGTGGCTGTGCCGGGTAACCGATTGAGTTTTTCCAGTTCCTGCATGGCACGAAGACCGAGTGGTGTGGCTGCATTGCTAAGACCGAGCATGTTGGCTGCTATATTCATCACAATCGCACCCATGGCTGGATGATCCCGTGGCACATCAGGAAAAAGCCAACCTAATAAGGGGCGAAGCGCACGAGAAAGGGATTTGATGAGGCCAGCTCTTTCAGCTAGGCGCATCATGCCAAGCCAAACGGACATGATGCCAATCAAGCCGATTGCCAGAGTGACCGCAGTCTCCGAACTTTTAAGAACGGATTCCGAAACTGCCTGAAGCCGAGAGGTGGCACCCGCCAGCAACACGGCAAAAACAATCATGAACAACCAAATGCAATTTAACATTTCAAATGGGATAGAATGGTCATCCGTCGCGGGGAATGAATTTACCCATCACAAGAACCTGCTGCAATTCTAGTCGATCGTTCAAAATGAGCAGGTCGGCATCGTGTCCAACTCGGAGGCTGCCCTTGCGAGGTTGTTTTATGATTTGTGCTGGAACAAACGTCGCCATGCGAATCGCAACATGGAGCGGGTAGCCCCACGAAACCAAGTTGCGGACCATGTGTAAAAGTGGTGTTGCGCTTCCGGCCATCGGCCGCACTCCAGTTTCTGGTGCAATTTCCTTGGTTAAAACAAGGTTTCCAGGACGCAGTTCGATCGTCAACCCTCCGAGAGAGTAATCGCCCGGAAGGCAACCCGTCGCAGAGCTTGCATCACTCACCAACGCGAGTTGCAAAGGACCCTTTTGATCGATCAACAGCCGGATCATTTCGATAGGGACATGATAGCCATCGGCGATCACCTCGCCACTCATAGCAGAGTGCGTTAACAGCGTGCCCATTCCCATGAGTTCCGTCCCGAGCCAGCCCTCTGACCGAGGGAGGCGAATGGGCCAATCAATGGCGTTGTTCGCGTGAACAAAATGTTGTGCCCCATGGGCAAAGGCGGTGCGAATTTGGTTCATGCTTGCTTTCGTGTGACCGATCGCAGCAACCACCTGGTGATCCGTTAAAAACCGACAAACTTCCATCCCGCCGGGTAATTCGGGGGCGAGTGTGAGGATCCGCAGGAACGAACCACAGATTGCCCAAAACTCATTCACTCGCGCCAGGGAAGGCAGTCTTAAATGTTCCCGTTGATGCGCGCCGCGTTTCTCTGGATGAAGAAAAGGACCCTCGATATGAATTCCTAAAAAATTGGGAGGGAGAGCGTTTTGCTGTGCTTGTCGCACCAAAAGTTCCAATGCAGCGTCCATCTGCGCCGGGCTTTGAGTCATCACCGTTGCAAGCATGGAGGTCACCCCGTGTTGAAGATGGAACGCAAGGGCTTGTCGATTTCCTTCTGAACTCGCGGCAACAAAGTCATGAGTCATGGCTCCATGGTTGTGAATATCCACAAGACCCGGTGACAGGTAGGCACCTTCCAAATCCATCACTTTTGTGTCACCGTCAGTTAATCGTTGGTCGCCAAATCCGATCGCTTCAATTCTTCCATTCGTGATCAATACCGATCCGAGTTCTATAAAATCTGGAAAAACCAGCCGAGCGTTCGTTAGAAGCAGCGATAGACTCATGGTGGTGAACTTGTTTAGTGCGGCTTTCGTGCCGTCATGACTCCACGATCGGCAACTGTTGATTTGTAAGTGATCTCTTCAAACCCCGCTTTGGCTAAGAAGCTCTCATATTCCGTCGTCGAATAGCATTTTCCTTCCGTGGAATGCATCAGGATAACGGAATAGGAAGCTACAGACAATGAACCACTCTTGTCCGCGTTGATGAAAGCGTCATGAATAATAATCATCCCACCTGGAAGGAGCGCATTGTAAGAGCGCCGGACCAAGTCATTAACTTCTGGTTCATCCCAATCGTGAAGGACATTGGAAAGCAAATGAAGGTCGTAGCCTGTTGGCCAAGCTGATTGGAACATATCCAATGCCAACACATTTACCTGACCCTGATAACCACGTTTTGCAATCGCCTTAGACGCTATTTGATCAACCGGTTTTTTTTCAAGAACGGTTGCGGTGATGTGCGGATGATGGCTCACCAACGAGCAGGAATAAATGCCGGAGCCCCCTCCCACGTCGAGTAAACTTTGGAAATGGTAGAGCTGTAAATGCTTCGCCAATGCGGCGCCCAAATACACTCCCCGGCAATCCATTGCGGCTGTAAAACTTTCTGCAAACCCTGGATTCTCCATGGCCTTGTGCCAATCTCCTTCCGCCTTGTAACTCCCCCAGTTGGCGGGTTTCCCCGTGCGCAGCACACGGAGCAGGTCCAGAGTTACAGGTCGATCCTTGAGGGAGGCATAATAGTGGCTCAGGTTCCACGGAGATCCTGCCGTCAGATGTTCCTCAGCAAGACGAGTCACAGACCATCGGTTGTCCAGAAGTTCCAGATAACCCATGGCACGGAGCAATGTCAGCATGACATCGGTGGGACGCAGGTGCAGTTGAAAGTGGACGAGTATTTCCTCTTTGGAGGCTGGGCGGGAATTCAACCACGAAAACAGGTCCAAATGAACCAATGCGGTCGTGAGCATATCAGCTGCATAAATTCCGTCGCGATACCTGTAAACAGACAGCGGATCCGTTTCTGGAACCGTTAGAAGGTTAATTGGTTTTGCCTCGTGGAACTGTGGTGAAGGGATTTCGGTTGGAGTCATGGAGAACAAAAAAAGATAAAGAAATCGCGTGGATTATTCCGGTGTTTTGGTGATGTAATAATTGTTAACGTAGTCCTTCACCATTCGCCCTGTACTGAATCGCGCCACCAAGGTGCTCATGGCTCTTCGTATTCTTTGAATCCATTTTCGTGGAATGCCATGGATATCTCGGTCGTAAAAACTTGGTATGACCTCCTCGGTCAACACGCGATAAAGGTTTTCGCTATCCTGCCGATCTTGCTCCTCAACATTGTCCGGATGGCTATCTGAGCCTATGGCAAATCCGTTCGTGCCATCATAGCCTTCGCGCCACCACCCATCCAAAATGCTCAGGTTCAGACAACCGTGGCAGGAAGTTTTTTGACCAGAAGTTCCAGATGCTTCAAGAGGGCGTCGAGGATTATTCAGCCAGACATCACAACCTGAAACCATTTGGCGAGCCACATGCACATCATAATTTTCGATGAACACAAGGTGCCCCTTTAATTCACTGTATTTGCTCAGGTGGATGATCTGTTGGATAAAGCGCTTGCCGTCATCGTCACGAGGATGAGCCTTCCCGGCAAAAATAAATTGCACCGGTTGTTTTGCGTCCTTTGCTAGGCGCACAATGTTTTCAAATTGTTGAAAAACAAGCGGAGCCCTTTTATAGGTGGCAAAACGACGAGCAAACCCAATCGTCAAGGCATCTGGGTTGAGCAAATGATCGAATGCAATAAAATCACCATGGGTCAGGTGATGTCCTTGTAATAAAAGCCGCCTGCGAGAAAACTCAATCAGCTCGCGACGCAGTTGATAGCGAAGCGACCATATTTCCTCATCGCTGATGAATTGAGGATCCTCCAAGCGTGACCAAAATTCTTGTTGGTCGAGTGCTGCTTCCCAATGCCAATCTGGAGAGATATTGCCGAACCGTGTCGCAATTTCCTTGGTGCCGCTCTTAGGCGCGGAAATAGTGGAAGTCAGGCGTTTGCGCCAAAATCGGCGAAGGGGGCCTTTCATCCAGCCTGCGACATGGATTCCGTTGGTGATATGTCCAATGGGAATTTCATCGATGGATCGCCCCGGGAAAAGGTCCTTCCACATGTGGCGGCTGATCTCTCCGTGGAGTTCACTCACCCCATTGGCGGCACGCGAGGATTTTAACGCGAGCACCGTCATGCAAAAAGGTTCCGCCGCGTTGTTCGGTTGCGAACGGCCCAATGCCATTAATTCGTCCAAGGAGAGGTGAAGCTGGCTCCGAATTTTGCACAATGCATAATCCAAAAGGTCAGGAGAGAATCGATCGTGCCCCGCTTCGACAGGTGTGTGAGTGGTGAAAATGCACTGGGATTTTGTGGCTGCAGCGGCTTCGGAGAAGGATTGTCCCGAGGCTAATTTCTCGCGAATTAATTCCAAAACAAGAAAGGCCGCGTGCCCTTCGTTCATATGAAAAACCGACGGTTGCAGCCCCAATGCCCGTAATAATCGCGTGCCACCGACTCCGAGGAGCAATTCCTGCATGATTCGAGTTGTGCTATCACCTCCGTAAACACGTAGTGTCAAATCACGGAATCGTTGTTCATTTTCAGGGAGATTGCAGTCGAGCAAATAGACCTGAACGCGACCTACTGAAACCTTCCATGCTTTGAAGTAAACGAGGCTCATCGCAATTTCCAGCGAGCAAACGAGCGGGTCTCCGGAGGGGGACAGGACCGGTTCTGTGGGTAGGTTTTTTGGATTGAGTTGTGTGTAAAATTCGGTCTGCCAGTTGTCCTGGTTGATGTGCTGTTGAAAATAACCTTCTCGGTAAAACAGGCTGACGCCGTGAAATCCAATTCCCAAATCACTGGCTGACTTGGTATGATCTCCCGCTAACACACCCAGTCCGCCCGCTGCGATGGGGAGTGTTTCGTGGAATCCGAATTCGGCACTGAAATAAGCCACCGGGTTTTTTACCAGTTCCGGAGCATGTTTTTTAGCCCAGGTATTTGTCTCACCCATGTAGGCTTCGAATCGTGCCAAAACTTCACATACGCGAAGGAAAAAATCAGGATTTAATAAGCGGATGCGTAGCTCGTAATCAGACACTTCATGCAGGATTGCCACGGCGTTATGATACAAATTCTGCCAGCAACGGGGGGACAGTTCATGAAAGATTTCTTGGGCGTCCTGACTCCATGTCCACCAAAGGTTCCGAGAGAGCCGATGGAGTCCTTCGACAAGAGTGCTCATATCGTTTTTAGAATCGTTCAAACTGATCATTGGGTGTGTTGTGCTCTGGCGCAGATGTGCTTCTCGTGTCTCGAATTCGATCCATTGCAAATTACGGAACTTCGGTTGGGTTGTATGCAAAAATATGGTCCATCAAGAAGCAACACGCGACAATTTACATTTGAAGCTTGTCTCATGCCGCTGCAGGTGAGATTTGTTTCACGAACATGCGAATTACATCGATCCATATCGGAATGAAAGTGCGCCATCCGCAATATGGTGAAGGCGTTATCAAAGGTATTGCGGAGCATACCGTGGATATTCAGTTTGAGGACAGCAAACGCATTGTAGATCCAGAAAAAAGTGACCTGACCGCTTGTGGAACAAACGCAACCATCACTAATTTGGAATTGCCTTTGCCTGCGTTGATTGACCAAGTTGTCGGTAGTTTACTGCGCGAACTTGGATTGGAAAAAACAGATATTATTGTCGAGAAATTGGCACAGCGTTGGCAGGGAGGGAAATGTCTGCTTCATCCCGCCGATGATTCCTTGCAGCCCAAGGAAATACCTCTGGAAACTTTTTTTCACAAGATCGTCATGATGCGTAACAATCTTCGCACTTTGGAACAAAAAATTAATTCCAGTGAAACGCTCTCGGCGGCTGAAAAATTTGATTGGCATCAATACATCACGCGTTGCTACGGATCGATGACAACGTTCAATCTTCTGTTCAACGACAAAGAGGAATATTTTTAGACCGAACAGCGACTTTATCCGGCGAAATCATTTCCGCTGGTCGGGGCGATGGAAATCTGCTGATGGGTGCATGACGAAAATCTTCGAAAATCTTCGAACGGGTTGGTTTCGGTTTTTTTTGTGGCTTTCATATATAGCATTCGATATACTTTGCTCATCATGAATGATTCCATCTCACCACAGTCCTTGCTTGAGCAGGCCGGCCAGATTCC
>CAMBHS010000039.1 GCA_945867235.1 Akkermansia muciniphila | reverse complement strand
TTCTTGTCGTTTCTTAAGAAATCGAACGAAGTGATATAAAGTGCCTCCTTGTCTGCGACCAAATTCTCTGGCCAATTCCAATAAGTGTTGAACACTCCCAAGCCGCTGATCCTTGCGATCTTGTTGACGCAACCAATATAAATAATTCGTCTCCGACAGAATCATTTCTAGCCGTTGAATAATGGAGAGATGCCGACCTAATGCACGCCAGTTTTGCCAACGTGAGAGAAATTGGAGGAGTTTATTGGTCAATGGATTCTCTTTGTCTCCTTGTGCCATTTTTTTGATCGCCAGCCAATAACAAGGCTCTCGATGGCACTGTTTGATCTGTGCCAGTTCTGCCAAACTCAAGCCCACCAATGGCGATCGCATCACCGCAATTACGGGGATATCTTGCAATGGATTATCCAAAATCTCGAGGAGGTGCAGCAGGTCCATTACTTCAATTGATTCATAAAACCCCGCTCGATGAGCTTTAAGCGGGATCCCTTCGCGGTGGAAAACCGTCGCAAAACCATCGAGGCGGTTATTCGCGCCTCTGAGCAAAATTGCCATATCTCGATATTCCACCTTGCGAATATCTGCAGTCTGTTCGTCAAATATCTGTGTTTCTTCGACAATCAATCTTTTAAAACGACGCGCTATCAACAAGGCCTCAGCTTCAATGGAGTCAACATCCTCCCTAGCATGACCCTCTATTGGAGCTTCAGTTTTGTCTTCGTCAGATTTATCCGGATTCTTATCGACGAGCACTTCCTCATTAGCATCCCAGATTAAGAATTCAACAGGGGGCGTCCCTTGCGACTGCATTCGCGTGCGTGAACGGTTTTCGGGATCACCGAAATTCAATTGATGCTTCTCCTTGTAGGAAAAGCCGATGGAATCCGGGGTCATGAGCGTCGAAAAAAGCCCATTAACCATTGCTAAAATCCCTTCATGACTCCGAAAATTATCCTTTAAATAAACGCATTCGTGGTCACAGGGTTCCTTCCCCCACCGAGCCTCATAATCAAGAAACAAGGTAGGGTTGGCCTGTCTAAAACCATAAATACTCTGCTTTACATCCCCCACCATGAATCTTTTTGCCTGCGATTTTAGAGCCGAAAGACAAGTAATGATTTTATCCTGGGCTGGGTTGATGTCCTGGTATTCATCAACAAAGACGTGAGCGAAAATTTCACGCCAATTTTCAGCAACGGGAGTTGGTTTATCCTGTTCAGCATTCCAAAGGAGGCGGATGCTGAATTGCTCTAGGTCGTGAAAGTCTAACACCCCGTTTTTCAGTTTAGTTTCATTGTAAACTCTACTAAAGCCTTGTGCGACGTTGAGGAGCGTTACCATGTAACCTCGAACATCATTCCAATCCTCTTGTAATGGATCGACACCTTTTTGGTTTGGATTGGGTTGGAAAGTCAGCAGTAATTGAGCATCGTCGAACATGGAACGCAGGGGGTCTTTGTATTTCCCAACGGTTCCTCGCACCCAAATATTCTTGTTCTTATCGCAGTCTGACAAAAGCTGGAGGCCATCACGATAATGGTCGGAGCCTATTTGAAGTTTTGAAAAAACCTTGCGAAGGAGTGAAGCCGCAGGGTTGCCTAGGGGTTGGTTCATCCCTACTTCTTTCCACCTCCGAATCCATGCCTCTGTAATTGTCGGCAATAGGTCCATCCACACTGTGGCATTTGGGTTTTGGAAATGGTTCAACTGAGATGTAAACCAATGAACTGCATCTTCACGCGTTTGAGTATAGTCATGCAGGTTTTCGATAAATGTTTCGAATTTACGATCGTCCCCATCGAAGTAATCCAGGATCAACCGCTTCAAGCCTTTGGGATCCTTGGTTTCATTGCGTAATTCTTGCTCGATATAATCATCCAACACTTCTGCCCGTAGCAACTGAGCCTCCATGGCATCCATCAGTTTGGATTTTGGATCAAGGTCGAGGAGATAGAAATGTTGCCTGATCAGGTGGTAGCAAAAACTATGCAATGTGCAGATGTGTGCCCGGTCGAGAATTCCAATTTGCTCCACGACGCGGGTTTTACTCGGGTTTTTGATGAGTTCGTTTTCCAGTCGGTCGCGAATGCGATTCCTTACCTCAGCAGCTGCAGCGTTGGTGAATGTGACGACAAGAATCTGATCTACTGAGACGGGGTTTTCATCCTTCAGGATTTGTTCGACGCATCTCTCCACCAGAGTTTTTGTTTTACCCGTGCCGGCTCCTGCGACAACGATCACGTTACCGGAGGCATCCACGGCTCTTTGCTGATCGTTAGTGAGTGACATGGTCCGCCTTGTTCACGTTGCGATAATTCTGGTGTGTCCAACGATCAATGCGGCAAATGCCATTTAATTGGCAACGATCGCAGGCTGTTTCTTTATTAAGTCGATAGGGTTTAATTTCCGCGCATCCCGAGTAAATGTCTGTAGCCATGTTTTTCCAAAGGTTTTCCACATCGGAGAGCAATGTGTTTAATTCATCTCGACTGAGGTGCCCAAAACCGGTTGCGGACAATAATCCACTCCTGTTAATGGTGAATTTGAATTGTTCGCCATTTTGTTTTTCTGACCGATTGTCTAGCAATTCAAGGTAATCAACATTGAAAATGCCATGGTGTTGAAAGGCTTTTGCAAATGATTGTTCCTCGGTTCCTGTAAGCCGGGGGAACTCTCGGGTTTTTGCTTTTTTGGGTCTTCCCCCCATGTTGATGTAAAACATTCCAATGGGTTCAATCGACGCTACTCCAAAATGACCCTGTGGGTTCTTCAGGTTTCGCAGCATGATCAAATAAGCCGGCAATTGTTGTTGGAGCCCTTCTATTATTTTCAGTTTGTTCGGCTGATGCTGGCTTGATTTGTAATCCATGATTACGAATAAACCCCGTTGTTCTTCTTTGAGTCGGTGAAGATCGATGCGATCAACCTTTCCTTGAAATCTCACCGTTTTACCATTTTCTAATAGATACGAGAGAGTCGTTTGTTGTTCATCGCCAAATTCAAATTCTGCCTTCACTGGATCAAACTCATAGTGACTCATCCAATGGAGCAATTGTCCGACTAAGTTTTGTAAACCGATTTTACAGGCTTCAGCCACGAGTTGAGTTCGTGCGGTTCTATTGACCAACCCACCCGAATAATTTTTTAATCGTTCGTCAACGATCCTTCTAACCATTTCCCTGCCTTCCGTTGGCGTCACATCTCGCCACTGCCTTTCCGATGCAATCACTTCATTGTGAAAATGCTCTAAGACTTTGTGCTGGAATGATCCTCGTTCCCGATTATCTAAAGTGAAGGCCATCCGTTCTTTCGCACGTAGTCCTGAATCGACGAAAAACTGAAATGGGCACGCAGCATATCGTTCGAATCGACTGACTGAAGTTCTAATGCAATCTCCATAAAATTTCTCTGCTTCACCGGGGGTCAGGGATTCCTTGGGATGAATACCTAGAACCTTGGTTCGATCTTTTCCAAACCAAGAAAGGAAATCTTCATCCTCAAAAAAAACATCCATCAACTCTGTGGAATGAAGGGCCTTTTCTATCGAATTTTCGTTGATTCGTTTGAATACGGTTGGTTTCTCGATAAAGCGTTTAATCTGCCTCGTTAAAATGGATGGATTGATGGAATCTCCGACCCCATTTTCACGGGATTGGGTGACGACCAATCGTTTCCTAGCCCGAGTCATCGCGATATATCCGAGGAATTGCTCCTGTTGTGCAATAGATTCGCGCCCTAGGCTCAGACTCGCGCCCAGCAATTCAAGCTGATCTCGCTCGTGGTCGCCGAGTAATACTCCACTTGAAACGAGTTGCGGAAACACGCCTTCGTTCAATCCTAGTAATAGGGTCATGGATAGATCAGGATTACGCGACCGATCCACGGCTCCTACCAAAACTTGATCTAACGCAGGAGGAATCAATCCCACGGTCAGGCACTCAAATCCTGCCTCTATCAGGGTCAGCCAATCCGATAGACTCCGCCGTTCGTCGCCAAAGGCCTGCACGAGATTATCCAACAGCGATTCCATCTGGTTGTAGGCTGTTTGATGGAATAATCCAAGGGCGGGTGACTTTGTGGTATTCCAATCCAAAAGTCTTTCTTGGATGTCCAAGTTCAACCACAACTTCCGCACTCCTTCTGCAAACCCCGCCGCTGTTCCAGCGTTATTCAACATTTTCTCTAGCTCCTCCAATGGCGAGGTGATTTGTGTTCGTAAAAACTGGAACTGCGGTTTTTTTTCTTCGTTGTAATGGCTCGGATAGATCCAATTGGGATTCCAGAACGAATCGTCGCCCCAGAACTCCAAACATTCATTCTCCAACCAATCGACTTCATCTTCATCCAACGGAGATAATCCGGACTTGAGAAAGTTGAATATATCCACATGTCGCCAACCGAATGTTACTATTCGCAGGGCACTGCGTGTCATATCGGCCAGCGGGTGATGCGAAATCTTTTCCCGACGGTCCATAAAAAACGGAATTTCATACCGAATGAAAATCCGTTGAATGAATTCGTGCCAGGGTTCAAGACCACGCACAATCACTGCAATCTCTCGGTATCGCCCTCCTTCCATCACGTATTTGCGAATCGAACGTGCCGCAGCAAGGACTTCCTCCTCCGCATTGCGACAACTGATCCATTCAACATCATTCCTAAGTTCGCCGATGAATGATTCGCATCGTGACCAACCGGATTCAAGGTGTGCCAAGGACGGACTTAGGTTAAATCGTCCCTCGTGAACGCGGCGAGAGAGCGTTTCCTCGATTATCGTGAGTCCATCAATTTCTTGGAGATCGCTTTTGATTCTCGCATGGGTCTGATTCGCCAAGTTCCACATATTAATCCGGGGCGTTTCCGGATCAATCGACTCAGCGCAAAAGGCAATAGTACTTTCTGTGGAACAAGGAACGATCGCGATGAGCAACCTGCGTTCTAGCGCATTTAATTTTCCGAAGCCGTCAACCCAAACCCCACCAATTCGGAGTGTATCTCCAGCCGATTTAATGGCATCCGCTGCTTCCTCCAAAAGGCTTTCCGCATCAAGCAATTGATGATCCTTCATCCACGTCAGATAACCTTCTAGCAGCAAGGCTAAATCCACCAATTTCAAACCGAGTGTTTGATTCGATGTTTTTGCCGCCATACTGCGGAGTTTCATTGGGCAAAGTCGTGCGAGCTGCAGTTCATGAAAGATTACGCTCAATTCTCCAGCAAAACCCCTTCTCACTGAGCTTTTACGAAAAACCGTTAGCCTTGATTCGAATTGATTAAGAAGTCCGCGGAGAACCATGATCCGACCTTCCTCACTGATGAAAACAGGTTCTCGTTTACCTAACATTTCAAAAATAAAATGTCCTAATCGTTCAAAGGACAGAATGTGAAGTCGAGTGAAGCCCGCTAAATTGGGTTGATCCAAAATGGCTCTTTCAATTTGAAAAGTAGCTTGTTTTGGAACCAGAAAAACCAACGGTAAACCCTGTGGAGATTCCACTAATCGACTATGAACCTCGGATACGCAGCGAAAAGTTTTGCCACATCCTGCCGGACCCGTGAGAAAGGTGAGGTGCACAGAACCTAATTAACGCTTCGCTGGCTCCTTGGCAATCGAAACGTGATCTACCTAATAGCTTGCTTGGGAGGGACTCACGATTTAGGATTCAAGCGTCAGGGCCCACGGAGTGTGGACTTTCGAACCCCGCCAGGGCAGGAATGCAGCAACGGTAGATTGCTTCGCATTTGCCGTGGTTACCCTGGCATTAATTGGTCTCAGAATCCCCAAGCAATTGTTGCATTTCTCGACGTTCTTTCTTGGTTGGGCGCCCCAATCCCTTGGGTCTTTGCGAGCGGTTGTGCCTTTCGATTTCAGCCACTCGTAGATATTCTTCCGCAGGAGTCAAGTCGTCGAGATGATGAGGAACCTCCTTGGCTCCCAAGCGTTGGGATGAAAAGTTGAGCACTTTGACAGTTCGTTTCAGTACTCCTTGACGCAATTCCAATACTTCACCGATACGTAAGACTCGACCTGATTTAATCGCATTTCCACCGATTTTTACCGCCCCATCTCGACAGGCAGTCGTTGCAGATGCACGTGTTTTGAACAACCGCACAGTCCACAGCCATTTGTCTGCCCGCATCTCTACCTTTGCGGAAGGTTCCACCGGCTTCATATCCGACTTCAATCTTCAGAAAAAAGGTAATCGAGGTCTGTCCTAGTCAAGCTCCTTGCGAATCCCTCCTCGCCGAGTACATCAACGATGGTTTGGGCTTTTCGCTGTTGCAACTCCCAGATTTTTTCTTCCACAGTTCCCGGCGTGATCAGGCGATAGGCATTCACGGTTCTGGTCTGCCCAATACGGTGCGAACGATCTATGGCCTGTGCTTCCACAGCTGGATTCCACCATGGATCATACAACACAACGTAACTGGCATTCGTGAGATTCAACCCAGTTCCTGCAGCTCTTAAACTCAACAAAAATACAGAGGCATTAGTATCCTCTTGGAACGCATTTACGACTTCCTGTCTTCCTTTAGTTTCTCCAGTCAAGATGTGGGTTGGGATCTGTCGGTTAACGCATTCTTTTTGGATTAACTTCAACATTTGAACGAATTGACTGAAGACCAAAACTTTCTGACCTTGCGCCATCAAGGGCTCAAGCAATTCAAATAGGGTATCGGTTTTTCCAGATTGTGTATCGTTCCCAACCAAGGCTGGGTGGCAACAAACCTGTCGCAATCGGGTCAGTGCCGAGAGGACATGAATTTTGCTCTTGGCTAGACCCACGTCTTGAACGCTTTGAAGGATATGCTCACGGCTGCGGCGCAACTCAGCGAGATACAGTTTGCGCTGATCTTCACCCAATTCACAGTCTCGACGTTCCTCGATACGCTCAGGCAAATCCTTTGCAACTTGTTTCTTCAGTCGGCGCAACATTAACGGACGTAGCTTTGCTGAAAGCCTTCTGCGAGCGACCTTTTGGATCGCTAACACATCATCTCCCTTGGGCTCGTATTGTTGTGTGAACTCGGTTTGCGAACCCAAGTATCCCGGCTGCACGAAATCCATTATGCTCCACAAATCCAACAATCGGTTTTCAAGCGGGGTCCCCGTCAACGCTAATTTCTGAACAGCTTTCAATTGTTTCACCGACTGCGTGACTTGTGCTGCTGGATTTTTAATGAACTGCGCTTCGTCTAAAACAATGGCTTGGAAAGCAAACTTTTGAAGCGCCACTAGGTCCCTTCTTAAAAGGGCATAATTGGTCACAATGAAATCATGTTCTGGAATCTTGCGACGAAGATTATGCCGTGCGGCACCACTTTCCAATACCAACACCTTCAGATGTGGCGTAAACCGCTCGGATTCCCTACGCCAATTATGGAGAACCGACGCAGGGCAAATAACCAACGATGGCCTACCAGCATTTCCATTTTGTTGCTTCATCCAAGCTAACCAAGCCAAAGTCTGGAGTGTTTTGCCCAATCCCATGTCATCAGCTAGGACGCCTCCCAATTTGATCATTGATAAATGACAGAGAAAATCGAAGCCTTCTTTTTGATAAGGACGCAGTTCTGCAACGATGGATGTAGGCAATGGAGTGCTCGCAACGCCTTGATATTGCGAAATTCTGTCCTTTAAACTGATCGTTGCAGGTTGTTCATTAAACCGTTTCAAAGCCGCCTCATCGAGCTTGGTTGCGTGGATTAGGTCTACTTTTTGAGCCAATGGACTCAGGCCTGCTAGCCCCAAATCAGCAACTGCTTCGTGCGCTTGCTGTACGGCTTCGGAATCTAATTCGATCCAACCACTGTCAGGCAAATTCACAAAACGCCCACTGGCTGTTTGTAACCGGATTAAATCAGCAGAGGTCAATTTCAGCCCTTCGATTTCCCAAGTGGTTGAAACAGAAAACCAATCAATCCCACTCGCTTGAACCGTTAACTTGGGGCGTAATTGTCGAGGCGCAATGAACAACCGTTGGAAAGCGAGGTTCCCCAAATAATCGGCCTCTGCGGGACGATCAGGCCAAGCTGCTGCCAAGGAATCTAGGAAATGCTCGCTGGCGTCGCCTACCCAAAGGCTGGGTTCCGGCGTAAACCAATCTAACTGCCATAACCATTCTGCAGCCTGATCAAGCCGCAGGTCATCTAGGATTTCGGGTCTATTTCCATTGCTCGGTTTATCGGCTTGGGGTTGCCATTCATGACCGTTCCATTGCCATATACTCCCATCCGTTTCGCTGATCGCATTCAGATGAAGGCGAACCGTTTCATCGCTTAATTCAAAAGTAAATTGAGGACGAGCCCGATGAGTGAGGCATAGCTGATCCCAATTCGTTCCAGGTCGTTTCACTGTCCGTCTGAGATGAGTCAACAGTCGATGGCTCAGTTTTTGGATCGGCAAAAGGGGACTTGGCAGCCATTGGATTAAAAGTTCTTGGGGAGGACTTTCCTTCACCAAGTAAAAGTTTTCCCCGATCAACAATAATTGGGGTTGCCCCGCAAAAAAAGTGCCTTGCGATAAACCCCGTTTCTCTCCACCGGGCAGGACAATGTCGTGGCTTAACGAGAGCCCCTCTTCTGTCTGTTGCAAATGTGGATTAAATTCCGCCATTTTCCCCACAAACTTCAGGCGACCGCCGGATTGTAATTCGATTCTGCCATTTGCACCCCACTTTGCCAGCCATTGCAGGAGGTCTGGTCCCCATAACAATAAAGGCTCATCGTCGAGAATTGGATCCGTGTAAATCTGTCCGATCCATTCAATAAAATCCCAATCTTGGAGCGAAAATAATTCATGCTCATGTGCAGCTCTCGACGTCAACTCAACCAACTCCATCAACGATTTTTGCTTTTCTCCTGCTCGCGGACGAAAAATAAAAAACTCGATTTTCAGTATATGAAGAGCTGGTGATAGTTCACTTGGGACAACTTGTGCCATAACTCGTAGGCAAGCCCTTGGGGCATCCAAATGCACAGGAGCTCTAGGTAACAACCAATGCTCCAATTGTTGAACAATCTTCGTTTCCTGTTCCGCTGCTTTAATCTCGGCAAATTTCTCCAAGTTGGCGTGTGGAACTAATTCCGTGGGTAACTCCCGTCCGTTTCTCAAAAACAACAACGCCATTTCCTCAACTCGAGCTTTGCCAATCACGCCCATCAATCTTGGCCACCACATTTGACCAGGGAAATCTTTCCTAGCCAGGTTGAGTTTTTCGAAATAATCCTCCAGCATGAGCCATCCCCGTTGAGGATCAGGGCAGTTTGCAAATCCTTTGAGTAATTCAGTTCGTTCTTTAACTGCAGTCTTTGAATCCGAGAGTTCCCGCCTCAAGTCCGCAAAAGCTCCGTATGTGCTGTTGAGAACCTTGTTGTTCGCGTCATACTTAGGCGCGGTTCCAGAGCGAGATGTTGTTCCGTTTTTTTGAGCTATGCGGGGCATGTTTTTTGCTGGGTAAAAATCAAAGGAGACCTTCAGATGTTGTTGTTAGCCTAACTTTAGCGGGCTGCTTTCAGTCGTCCGAAAGGACTTCAAGTGAAGTGGTATTTCGGATATCAACAACAATTCCAGTTGTTGCATGAAGAACGTTCGCTCCTTGTGGATTAATGGCTCTCCTGTTTCAAAAAGTTGGTAATCCATGGGGTGCTATCAATTCACTAACGGCATGTGGAGTCATTATACGGTTCCATGCCTACTTTGGGCACAGTAGGGGATTATCTCAGAAAGCGATCGCTCGCGGCAACCTTTCTTTATGATGATTATTCCTATTGAATAAAGTGATATTAATTGCCCCACGGATTCAGTGGTAAGAAGGAAAAAGGAAACTGAATTTAGGTATGCGACTCGTTCTCCCTCGAATTGTTTCTAGTTTTTTACGTTTTCAACCAAGATTTGTCACTCGACAAATACCCGATCGGCTGAAAAGAATGACCCAGTATGATCACCAAAATTTTTTCGTTGTTGTGCGCCTTAGGGTTAGCTCAAATGGTTATGGCTGAATCCAAACATTCGGTTTACGACATCCCATTGAAGGATATTAATGGCAAGACCACGTCCTTAAAAAGTTACCAAGGCAAGGTGTTACTCCTCGTGAATGTAGCCTCCAAATGTGGGCTGACTCCCCAATACGAAGCATTGGAAAGCTTGCAAAAAAAATACGCTTCCAAGGGATTTACGATTGTTGGTCTGCCATGCAATGATTTTGGCGGTCAGGAACCAGGCACAAATGAAGACATCCAGCAATTCTGCTCCACGAAATATAACATTACTTTTCCACTCATGGATAAAGTCAAAGTCCTCGGTTCAGAGCGCCATCCGCTCTATGTTCGGTTGACCGGAAGCGATGCAGAATATCCTGGCGATATTAAATGGAATTTCGGCAAGTTCTTGATCGGGAAAAATGGTTCGGTGCTCAAGCGTTTCGAGCCCAAAACTAAACCTGATTCTGAAGATGTTGTGCAGGCTGTAGAAGCCGCACTTGCCCAGAAATAACATCGCCCACCTTTCGAAAGCCCGGCCGCAATACGGTCGGGCTTTTTTATTGATTACTTATTGGATAAAAAGGTCATCAAGTCCCTGACTCCCTTTTTGGTCAAAATACTTCCAAACTCTTCGGGCATGCCGGACAGGTCTCAGTCGCGATCTTTGAACTTCGTTTTGATCTTAAAAATCTTCATTGATTTTTATGACCATTTCCCAATTGTTTAGAAATGCAATCGACAGAAATCTTAACCGCTGCATCTCCGTCCAAAAATAGTTCCAATACCAAACGCATCGTTTCATTGGATGCATTGCGTGGGTTTGACATGTTCTGGATTATCGGCATGGAGGGGGTTTTCCATGCACTTTCCAAGGTTTTTAATTATCCGCTTATCACACAACTGGACCATGTCCCATGGAAAGGTCTTCATTTTTACGATTTTATTTTTCCACTTTTCGTTTTTATCATTGGGGTTTCGTTGGTCTTTTCTCTGGGTAAAACGCTTGAAAAAGACGGTCAGTACGGAGCGACTCTTAAAGTTTTGAAGCGAGGTCTTATCCTCTATATCCTTGGTGTGATTTATTACGGAGGAATGACTCAAGGTATCGACAAATTGCGCCTCGTCGGGGTGCTACAACGTCTGGCTATTTGCTACACGGTTGCTGGACTCGTTTTTATTTGCTTCAAAACAAAAGGGCGCATCATTTCTTGTGCATTCTTGCTATTGGGTTACTGGGCAATCATGACTTTCGTGCCTGTTCCTGGAATTGGGGCTGGAAATTTTGACGAGGGGAAAAACCTAGCAAATTATGTAGATCGTGAATTTCTGCCGTTCCGAAAATGGGATGGTGACCACGACCCTGAAGGACTACTCAGCACTATTCCTGCGATAGCCCAATGCATTCTTGGCCTGTTCGCTGGACTTCTGCTAAAGAATCCCATACTCACCGATCGGAAAAAAGTTCGTTGGCTGGTGATCAGTGGTGTGGTGGGAATTCTGTTGGGGTTTATTTGGGGGATGCAATTCCCCATCATCAAAAAAATATGGACTTCCTCCTATGTCCTTGTCACCACGGGAGTCAGTGCCATCCTGCTCGCTATATTTTATCAAATCATCGACGTTTGGAACCAGCGAAAATGGGCCACTCCATTCATCTGGATTGGGTGTAATGCCATCACCCTTTACCTCGCGATGGCACTTTTTGAGCATGGAAAATTCGCAACTCGATTTTTATGGGAACCCAGTTCGGAATGGTTGGATCATCGATTCACAGAGGGATTTGGGCACCTCGTCATCGAACTTCTAATACTGACGATGGGACTACTTCTGGCTCGGTTGCTCTACCAGCGCAAAATATTCTTACGTATTTGAATCCATGCTTTCTGCAATGAGAATCGATACTACTTTGTAAACGGTTTCGGCCAGAGCAATACAGAACCCTCCTTGATTTCGATTCTTTCGAGACGGGCAGCTAGTTGTTGAATCTTTGGGTTGTCGTTGACAGCTCCTAGAAATCCTTTGGACTGAAACTGTGCAACGACAAACGATGGCAAGGGGCGTCCTTTTGCCGACAGATTTTTAACCCCAAGCACAAGGGTGTCATTCGTCATCGCCATCTCTAGGGTAGCCTCTGCATTCAAGAACCGCCCTTTGAAAGCTGACCTTCCAAAGGCGTCCAAAGGAATGCTCATTTGGGCGCGAACCTCGCCTGGTGCCAACTCCAATGCAAAATCTCCCATCTGCATTAACCCAGGTTGATACTCTTTCAAAAACATATTGAGATCACGCGTGGTCAACTCGAACGGAGAAGCCTCTGCCTTTTGATCTACCGACTTTAAATACTTAAAAATCCTCTCTTCCAAAGCATCAATCTCAGAATCAGGATAGACGACTTGGGGAAGGGACAATGGAGTGCTGGAAGTATAGTTTGCTGCGAGTTTGCGCAAACCGATCTTCGAACCAATATACAGTGCCAACAGCACCACAACGATAAGAACCACGACCGACAGGCAACCGTAAAATACACAACCTCGCCGCCGCTGGGTTCGGATTTTCACATCAGTTTGATCCATAGTATTCCCTAATTAATTTTTAAGATGTGCACTAGTAAATGAGGGCAAAATTGTTGTCCGACTTAGCCACAACGGTTACCAGTCCCCAGACAGGCACTCCATCACGGCGTTCAATGGCCTGCAGAGGTTTACCCGTCTTGTCGAAAAGTTGCCATGCCACTCTTCCGCCACGCAACCAGCCCGTGCCTTCTGTCCAAGCCAATAACACCTCACCGCGCATATTAGTTGCAATGGCCGGGTGCTTTCGTCGCTTATTAGGATTATTTGGTTCCATTATTTTTCCAGAATAATCTCCTATCCCCTGCAGTTGCTTCCAATAAACCTGACCCTCAGTTTCCCAAGCGGCGAATGACGTGCTTTTTCCCTGTGTTAATGCCGCTGTGCTCATCGGACAATTGTTAATCGTCCAAGGTGCGCTGTTTACCACCTGAAAATTTCCTCGATCGAATATTCCTGAAAGAATCAACTCGGCCCGATTTGTCATTTGCGCTGCGCCTCTAAACACAACTTGAAGAATTCCCCCATCTGCGTAGGAGGTCTTAATTCCACAGCATCCACAAGCTCCAGTGCCTTCAGGTGAAATTCTTTTTTCAACGGAAAATTGCGAGCCGTCATCCAATGATTCAGTCGCAAACACGGCTCGGGATTGTTCGCCTTTAGCTTCCCCTATATGCCCATGCCAAACTACTGCCACTCGCCCCGATGAGTCTGACGCTAACGAACCGCCTCCATCCAACCCTCCGGCCGTTCCAAGTAAATTCCATTCAGATTCAAACTTATCACTTTTAGGCTTAAACCGAGTGTAAAGCATTGGAGCCTGTTCTTGGCCATTCACAACTGCCCGTTTCGCTTTGGCACTTCCCATCCAAGCCACGTGGATCCAATCATCACGACCTAATGCCAACTGTGCTCCCCGAACAGATCCAATCGCCATTGCGGCACCTGGGCTCTGATTTATTTGTCGGGATTTGAACCAAGTGAGGTCATTACCCTTGCTTTGCGTATAAAACAAATCTCCTGCTCCTGCCTCTCCATTAAAATAGATCAGGTGAATCGTGCCATCATTCCCTACCAATGCCTGGGGTTGGATACCTCCCGAGGGAGTTCTCAGGATATCAATCTGAGTGGCCCAACAACTCGCAGAATTCAACCCCATCAACCCCAAAACCAAGAAGGAGCAATGTATTACAGATTTCATTAAAAATTTCATCTCACATCACCCTCTTAATAGTTGTTCGACCATTCCGTAACTCGAAACAATCCTCGCTTCATTCAATATTCGGATAATGAATGATACTCATGACAGAGCTTGATTCCATGAATTAATACGAACGCGCTTTGGTTCTGCCAACTCCCCATAATGGATGATTTGAATGAGGTCGATTGTGTTCCAAGTGTTTAGGTTAAGGATTTTCAATAACCTCGTTAATTTGATCGGTTCTGTGCAACTATTTGTGAGAGAGCTTCGATCCAACGGGGGTGTTCGTTCAGGCAAGGGATTAAACTAAGACTCTCTCCTCCTGCCGCTTTGAAAGATTCATTGCCTCGGATTCCAATTTCTTCAATGGTTTCAAGGCAATCAGAGACAAATGCGGGGCAAATGACCAATAATCGTTTTATTCCCTCTTGTGCGAAACGCGTCAATTCCAGATCAGTGTAGGGCTTCAGCCAAGGTTCACGCCCGAGGCGAGATTGGAAGGAAACGGCGTAGCGTCCTTTTTCAATTCCGGATTTCTCCGCAAACAAGCGCATGGTTTGGAAACATTGATGCCGATAGCATGTGGCATGAGCTAGACTGAGGTTTTCGCAACAGGTGGCTGTTTTTAGGCAATGCACATGAGTCGGGTCAGATTTACCTAGATGCCTTTCCGGGATGCCATGGAAACTGAATAGCAGGAGGTCGTGATCCTGTGCCAAATAAGGTTGAGCACTACTCACCAAGGCGTCGATGTAATCGGGATGGTTATAAAAGGGTGGAACGACTCGCAGTTTTATTAGAGGAAAGTCCCTCATCACTTCCCGCACACGTTCGACGGCACTCTCAAAACTAGACATCGCATAATGAGGGAATAAAGGAATGAGCAACACCTCTGTAACGCCGACAGCTTGAAGGCTGATCAATGCCTGACGAGGGGGTGGATTTTGATACCGCATACAAAGTTCGACGGGGCAATCGAGTTTTTGCTGTAGTAGGTTTTTTACTTTACGGCTCGTTGCGACCAGTGGAGACCCCTGGTCTGTCCAGATGGCCGAATACGCATGAGCCGACTCCTTGGGGCGAGTTGGTAGGATCATCCCATTCACGACAGCGAAGCGGACAGGCCACGGGGTATCGAGAACTCGACCATCCATCAGAAACTCGCGCAGATATCGACGCACATCAGGAACTGAAGGAGAGTCCGGTGACCCTAGATTCATCAATAAAACACCGAACTTGGATTCCGCAGGTTGATTCATCATTTAATTGGTTTGGTTATTGAGATCGATCAATTTTAATCCAGCTCGGTGCCCTGAGAGGATAGAATCGCTCAGGGAGATTCCATCCCTAAAGTGACCAGCGAGCAGAAGCCCAGGGTTTTTTTCTTCGAGTCCTTTCATGCGTTCGCGATATTTTCCAAAACCCACCTCATACTGGGGAATGGCACGAGTATAGGCGGTACGGTGAATGAAGGTTGGTTGTGCGGAGACTCCGAGAAGTTTTTTCAAACTGAGGATTGTTGTCTTGAGTTGCACTTCTGCCGATGCCAGAGCAAGTTCTGGATCACGCATGCCTCCCAAATAGCAGGTGAGCGTGATGTGGTCTTTTGGTGCTCGATCTGGAAATAGAGAGGAATTAAAAATTGCTCCGAGAATCGAAATGTTTTCTTTGGCAGGCACGAGGACGCCAAAGCCGTCAAGAGGGTGGTCAATGGCGGATCGTGAAAAACCGAGAACGAGCGATGTGACAGGTGCATAATGAATCTCAGCTAACCACCCTAGGGAGTCACCGTCTCCGGTTTTCCAATCAATGCCAGCGAGTTGAAATGCCGAGGCAGCAAGAAGCACCGAACTATGTTCGTGAGTTTCCAATGAGTCACCATTTCGAATGGTGACGGTCCATGTTTTCCCTACCTTTCCAATGCGGATGACAGGCGAATCAATTCTCAATGAATGTCTGATTAGCTTTGTCAGTTCGTGGGGCAATGTGCTCAGACCATGACGAAAAGAAAGTTTAGGTGCGTTAGATTTTGCGACTTCACCCGTTTTTCGGCGTTCTCGTGCTCCAAGAAAATTCCCTAGGAACAAGGATCGATATCGTTGTTCGAGTTCGAACAACTTGGGAAATGCCTCGCGAAGGGAAAGTCGCTCTGGGTTCCCCGCATAAATCCCCGCAACAAAGGGGTTGATGGCATAGTCGAGAAATTCGCGGCCGAGGCGGCGCAAAACAAAACTGGCAAGAGTTTCATCCAAATCAGCCGGAGGGCGAGGCTGCACAAAATCCCCCAATAGCCGTAGCTTTGCTGGGAGAGAAAAAAGGGGTGTTGTTATCCAACCGGTCACCGAACTGGGCATAGGAAGAACCTGTCCATCACGAACCAAAAAGCGTTTTTCAGCTAAGGGATCGGAGTAGATTTGTTCCTGTCCTAGGTCCAATTCACTTAACAAATTCTTAATGATGGGGGAGGTTTCAAGCAGGGTGTTGGGACCGTGTTCTGCGAGGTAACCATCTCGTTCTGTCGTTTGGATAACTCCACCCGTTCGACTTCCAGATTCATAAATGGTAAAAGGGACGCCTTGTTGGTGGAGGCGGAAGGCGGCGGTCAAGCCGGTAATGCCGGCGCCAATTACGGCGACGGATGGGGTCATATTGTTTTGGAATAACGTCCCTCGCGGGCAGGGAGGAGTGTCGCATCAAAACGCATGGCAATGATGCGGATCAGTAATCGACCTAGTTCTGTGACTCGAAGATGTCGATCATCTCGTTCGATTAATCCATCAGCCTCAAGATCGTTCAAGGAATCGAGTTCAGCGGCGAAATGAGTGGAAAAATCAACGCCGGTCAGACGGGACATTTCTGAGTAGTTCAACTCAAGATCGCACATCAACCTCATGATGGTGGTGCGACGCAGTTTGTCTTCATCAGTCATCCTGTAGCCACGTGTGATGGGAGATTTTCCGGCGTCGATCGAGGCATAGTAAGGTTCGAGATCCTTGATATTCTGCCAGTAGAAATCGGGGGTCTGTGAAATGGAAGACATCCCGAACGCATAAATGTCCGCATCGCCTCGGGTGCTGTAACCTTGGAAATTTCGTTGGAGTGTTTTCTCGCGCTGGGCAATGGCTAACTCATCGTCAACCCGTGCGAAGTGATCCATGCCGATATACACATAACCTACGGATGTGAGCTTTTCTATGGTGAGTTTAAGCAGTTCTAACTTTAGTTCCCCAGATGGCAACTGTTCTGCGGTGAAGATTTTTTGTGAGGGTTTGAGCCAAGGAACATGGGCGTAGCTAAAGACGGCTAAACGGTCAGGATTCAGTGCGATAATGTCGTCCAAAGTTTTTTCGAAGGAGTCAACGGTTTGTAAGGGGAGTCCGTAGATCAAATCGATGCTGAGGGAAATAAAACCGCAATCGCGAATCCATTGCACAGTTTGCTCTGTCTGTTCGCGGGGTTGGACACGGTGAATGGCGATTTGAACTTTTGGATCGTTGTCCTGAACCCCGAGAGAAGCGCGATTACAGCCCATATCTCGGAGTCCCTGGATATGGTCTTTGTTTACGCGACGAGGATCAATTTCCACGCCCGCTTCCGCATCCTTCGCCACTGGAAACCGATCGCGTATCATGCGTCCGAGTTGGCGTAATTCATCGGGCATGAGGAATGTCGGAGTGCCCCCCCCAAGATGGAGTTGTGTCACCTGCCGTTTGGGATTGATACGAGGCAACATGAGATCCATCTCTCGTTCGATATACCCGAGGTAGGATTGGCTCTTATTTTGCTGCGTAGTTATGACCGTGGTACATCCACAGAACCAGCAGAGGGATTGGCAGAAAGGCAGGTGAAAATACAACGACAATGGACGGACTGATTCGTTATTTATCTCGATGGAGCGCAGAATCTCATCGCTGTGCGCTTCCGTTTTGAAGTGTGTGGCGGGTGGGTAAGAAGTGTAGCGAGGTCCTGGAATGTTGTATTTACGAACGAGATCGATGTTTACATTCATTGCACGAGGAGGACTGGTTAGTGCATTCCTTTTGGGAACCTTTTCTCGGCAAAGGGGTTCATTGCGAACGGCAGCAATAACAGCGGCGATGTTTTCAAGTTTTGAAGCGGGAGGAACGCCATGACCTAGATTGAAAATATGGCCGCGTTGCCCGCGAATGCTTTCGATAATGTTGCGTGAAACAGAATAGGCCTCTTCTGGAGTTGATTCCACCAAATGTCGAGGATCCAGATTGCCCTGCACCGCACATTGATTCGGGATCATCGAACAGGCTTCTTTGAGAGAAATCCCATGATCAATTCCAATCACCTGTGCTCCCGTTTCGGCGACAGCATTCCAATTGCGTGTGCCTTTGGAAAAAACGATGACGGGCACTTGTCCCCGTAACTCTGTGATGATTTTTTGCATCCACCGACACGAGAGTTCGGGAAATTCGTTTGGAGCGAGATGATCACCGTGGCTATCAAAAATTTGCACCGCATCCACCCCTGCATTGATCTGCATTTGCAGATACCGAGTCGTAGCCAGGGTCAATTTTTCGAGCAGTTGGTAAAATAATCGAGGATCCGATTTGTGTAATTGGGCAGCTCGATGAAAGTTTTTTGAACTTCCACCTTCCAACATGAATGTGGCAAGTGTCCAAGGAGAACCGGCGAAACCAATCAACGCTGTGTTTTTACCTAATTCGGGCTTTAAAAGTGTGAGAGCTTCGACGACATACCGAAGTTTTTCTTCCACAGCATCGACAGACAATCTGGCGATGTCTGATGCCGATTCCAGTTTGACTGACATTTCCACCCCTCCTTTTTCTCGAAAGAAATAGGGTTGCCCCAGTGCTTCGGGAATGACGAGGATATCACTGAACAGGATTGCGGCATCAAATCCAAATCGTCTGATTGGCTGCAAAGTGACCTCGGTAGCAAGTTCAGGGGTTTGTACTAATTGGACAAAAGTGTATTTCGATTTCAGGTCGCGATATTCCGGCAAAACACGACCCGCCTGCCGCATCATCCAGACAGGGGGGATATCCGACGGATGGTTGTGTATGGCCGCAAGAAATCGATCTCTTCCAGTAATGACGGAAGGCAACGGCAAAGATTCAAGCAGCGTGATCATACCCAAGGCAAAGTGTGTGCCGGAGAGATTTCAGTTTCAAGTGTTCAGTTTTCTATTTGCAAACCAGATACTATGGACAAACATTTGAAAATACTCGAATAATGCACGGTAGCTCGAGGTCAAATAAGTTTACACACACCTGATCTTTCTTGGGTTAGACCTGAATTACGATGGAAATGGGGTCTCCTCGTGATACGATTAGATCAGAGCAAGAAATAGGTTTAGAAAGTCTGTCATGAACAATTTGCCAAAAAGTATTTATAGTATCGCCTGTTGGGTGGTTTTAGTGATGCCCGCCTGTGTCCATGGTGTCAATATACCTTCAAACATGGTAGTTTTCAATCGGGACATCCGTCCGATCCTTTCAGATAACTGTTTCGCCTGCCATGGGTTTGATGAGAAGAAACGAAAGGGTGGGTTTCGATTGGATATCCCAGAAGGCGCATTTACCCCTAACAAAGACGGAAACATCGCCATAAAGCCTGGAAAACCGGAACAAAGTGAATTGTGGAAACGAATCAACTCGACGGATAAGGACGAATTGATGCCGCCGGAGGAAACTCACAAAAAACTCACGGCGGAACAGAAGAAACTGATCAGGCTTTGGATCAAACAAGGGGCGGATTATCAAAAACACTGGGCCTTCGAGGCTCCCACGAATCCGAAGATACCTGTTGTAGGGAGTGGCACCTATGCACCCAAGAACCCCGTGGATAATTTTTTGTTCGCACGATTGCTGAAGGAAGGACTTCGCCCGTCTCCTCCAGCGGATTCAGCCACAATGATTCGTCGTGTGGCGTTTGATTTGACGGGATTGCCCCCCACCTTGGAAGAAATTAAATTATTTCTGGAGGACAAGACTGAGAATGCCTACGAGAAAATGGTGCAACGCTATCTCGATTCCCCACGGTATGGTGAACAAATGGCCAAGCATTGGTTGGATGTCGCTCGTTACGCCGACACTCACGGTTTGCACTTGGACAATGAGCGCCAAATGTGGGCCTACCGGGATTGGGTCGTCAAAGCGTTCAATAACAATCTATCCTTTAGTGATTTCACGATCCACCAACTGGCAGGGGATTTATTGCCCAACCCAACCCTTGAGCAATTAACCGCTACCGGGTTCAACCGATGTAACGTTACCACAGGTGAAGGCGGTGCGATTGATGATGAATACATTTTTCGCTATGCAGTGGAAAGAACCTCGACGACCGTCCAAGCATGGATGGGGCTCACGGCGGGTTGTGCTGTGTGTCACGATCACAAGTTCGATCCGATCTCGCACAAAGAATTTTATTCGTTCTACGCATTCTTCCACAGTGGAGCCGATCCCGCCATGGATGGTAACGCCTTGCGGACGGCACCTGTTGCACAGCTAAAAACAGGAGAGGACGACAAGAATTTGGCGAACATGGACGCCGCGATTAAATTGGCTGAAACAAAGGTGACCGGCGCATTGGCCGCTGTGAAATACCAAGACCCGTCTACACTCAATCCACCACCTGCAGCGAGGGACGAAGTGGTGGTGTGGTTCGATGACGAAGCACCTCCCGGTTGGAAAGCCCAATCACCACCCAATCTAGTCACAGAGGAAACAGGAAAAGTGTTTTCTGGGAAACGAGCACTTCGTCGTGAGGCCAAGGGATTGGAACAGGATGTGTTCGAAACGGATACCCCAACATTGCTCATACCGCAGACAGGGAAACTTTTTGCCTATATTTATATAGATCCGCTGAAACAGCCAAAGGCTGTGATGATGCAATTCTTGCTCGCCGATAGTTGGGAGCATCGTGCGGTTTGGGGGGATATAGAAGCGATCGCTTGGGGTGAAAAAAACAAACCCAGCCGCACTCGGATTGGAGACTTACCCAAACCAGGGGAGTGGGTGAGGCTCGAGGTGGATCCGGAAAAAGTTGGACTCAAGCCCGGTGACAAACTCAAGGGCATTGCCTATACACTCGATGGGGGCACGGTTTATTGGGACAAGGCTGGAGCAAGCGGGCGCATCGATCCCGTCAACGACACCACCCGTTCACTCTTAGCATGGTCTAAGCAATATGATGGCAAGGAGGTGAAGGAATTGCCTGAGAATGTGCGTAAAATATTCAAGGATGTTGCAGTGACCAATCGCACTCCTGAGCAACTCACCATGCTCAGGGAGCATTTTCTTTCGAAGGTGTGTGCTGAGCACAAGCCAACCTTCGACCCACTCAATGGGGTGCTGGCAGAGGCACGAAAAAAACGCACCGATTACAATGAGGCGATCACTCAGACCTTCATCTGGCGGGACTTGGAAAAACCACGTCAAAGTTTTGTGATGTTACGAGGGGCTTATGACCGTCCCGGAGAAAAAGTGTCGAGAAATGTTCCAGCGATATTCCCGCCACTTGCCAATACGAATAATCCTTCCCGTCTTGACTTGGCTAAGTGGTTTTTAAGTCCACAAAATCCAATGACAGCTCGGGTCGCAGCCAACCGGTTTTGGCAACAGTTCTTCGGGACTGGCCTGGTCTTTACAGCGGATGATTTTGGATCCCAAGGTCAACCCCCGAGCCACCCTGAATTATTAGATTGGCTCGCTGTAAACTTCCGTGAATCCGGCTGGGATGTGAAAGCATTTGTAAAACAATTACTCACATCCGCTGCTTACCGCCAATCCTCTCAGGTGACACCAAAAATGCTCGCGAGAGACCCTGATAATCGCTTGTTGGCGCGAGGTGCGCGATTCCGACTCGATGCCGAGCAGATTCGAGATAACGTGTTATTTGTGTCCGGATTGTTGGACACCACGATGGGAGGAAAGGGTGTGCGAACGTACCAACCTCCAAATATTTGGGAGCCGGTCGGATTTGTGGGCTCGAATACGCGCGATTATAAACAAGACACAGGATCGGCCTTGTATCGCCGCAGCCTTTATACATTCTTCAAACGCACAGCTCCGCCTCCGTTCATGACGAGTTTTGATGCTCCCAATCGCGAGCAAATATGCACGCGTCGAGAACGCAGCAACACACCTCTGCAGGCCTTGCAACTCATGAATGATGTGCAACATTTTGAAGCCGCACGCGCTCTCGCTCAACGCATGATTACTCAAGGCGGATCTACAGCGAAGGATCGCCTGGTTTTTGCCTATAAAAGCGTGCTCTCACGGGATCCATCCAACCAGGAACTCGCCATAGTATTGCAGGCACTCGAACAGCACCTCACTCATTATAAGTCAGATCCTGAGGCTGCAAAAAAAGCTATTTCCTTTGGAGAATCAAAACCTCTGGAATCCCAAAACCCAACTGAATTGGCAGCCTACACCTTGGCGGCCAACTTAGTATTGAATCTCGACGAAACGATTACTCGCAACTGAGACCTGAATCAATTCATCC
>CAMBHS010000038.1 GCA_945867235.1 Akkermansia muciniphila | reverse complement strand
TTGCTGCGGTGTTCCGTGCGCATCCATCCAGCGGGCGATCTCTTCCCTGTCCTTGTCGCTCAAATGAATGACGGGTGCTGTTATCGGCATTCCCGTTGATATAGAACCAGCCCGAGATAGTCCATTTATTTGTTGGACACTACACTAGCCATGTTTCGCCGTCTCGCCGTGAGCCTCTTCATTCATTGGCGCGCTCAGGACTCCAAACGCGCAAAAACGACCCTCGCTGACTTCCACGAAGAAATGGGCCTGGAAAACCAACGCCGTGCGTTCTCACTCGTCAACTCCCACAAATCCCGCACCTTGGAGTCTTCATGAGCCAGCCGTGGGCTTTGCCTCTTAAAATAATTTCTGCCTTCATTTGTTACACGTTTCCGCATTAGATTAGAGGGGATGCTGACTAATTTACCCATCAGAGTGGCCGTCTTAGGGACAGGCTCCCTCGGGAAGGAGCATGCCCGAATCTACGCCGACCTTGCGGCAAAAGGTCATGTGCAGTTTTCCGGAGTCTATGATGCACACCCCGTAACCGCTCGAAAAAATGCAGACAAATATAATGTGCGTTTATTCACATCCGTCGCCGAGGCGGCTGAAGTTTCTGATGCTTTTAGCATTGTAACGCCGACCGTGACTCATTATGCGTTAGCCAAGGAGTTACTCCAGTTGGGAAAACACGTGTTGGTTGAAAAACCCATGACGGATTTGGCGATCCATGCAGCCGAACTGGTGCAATTAGCCCAATCTCATAATTGTGTGTTGCAAGTGGGACACGTGGAACGATTCAACCCTATCTTCACTTACCTCGAATCTATCGCGACACAACCGCGATTTATCGAAGCCCACCGACTCTCACCCTACCCTGCTCGTTCGACCGATATCGGGGTTGTGCTTGATCTGATGATCCACGATTTGGATGTTGTGCTCGCTTTCGTCAAGTCTCCGGTGGTGAGTGTGGATGCTGTTGGAATTTCCGTGTTAAGCACCACCGAGGATATTGCCAATGCTCGATTGAGATTTGCCAATGGTTGCATCGCCAACCTCACCGCAAGCCGCATATCACCGGAACGTTTGCGAAAAATTCGTGTTTTTTCCGGAGGAGATAGCACGAGTTATGTTTCCTTGGATTATCGAGCCCAAGAAGGGTTCATCTATCGGATAGCTCGAGAAGGGGAGGAAGAAACTTCCCTGCTCAAAAAGCTTTTAGCGGCCAAGGATTCCACCATTATTTCTGAGTTTGGCGGAAAACGAATCGTGCGCGAACCGGTGCCTATCAATAAAGATGAGCCACTCAAATTAGAATTGGAGTCCTTTATCACCTGCGTGAAGGCTCGCAGTGTGCCATTGGTTTCGGGTGAATCTGCCAAACAATCTCTTGATTTAGCATTCGAAATCACCCGCCAAATTCTAACCCAGAACGCCAATTTATCTCGGGTATGAAACCGGGGGGATTCATGTTCATTGTTGGGGAACCTTCTGGGGACACCTTGGGTTCGGAGTTGGCTTCGGCACTCATCGCCAATTCCAAAAGACAGGGGCTGGATTGCCCAGTATTTTTTGGTGCGGGTGGTCCGAAGATGGCACAAGCAGGCGTTGAGATGGAGTTCGACCTCTCCGCTCATGCCGTCGTTGGGATTCTAGAGGTGTTGAAAAACTACCGAAAGTTCAAAGCGTTTTTTGACCAACTCCTGAACCTCGCTGAGCACCGAAAACCAGATGCCATTATCCTAGTGGATTATCCGGGGTTCAATTTGAGATTCGCGAAAGCCTTGCGTGAACGGTGTCGGGCCCAACCTGAATTGAAATGGAAGCCCCGCATTATTTATTACGTCTCCCCGCAGATCTGGGCTTGGCATGAATCCCGGGTGTATCAAATTGCGAAAGATATCGATTTGATGCTTTCGATCTTCCCATTTGAAAAAGCCTGGTATGCCGAAAGGGTTCCCAGCTTTACGGTGGAGTATGTTGGGCATCCTTTGGTTGATCGTTTCCCCGCACCGAAACAAAGAACAATCATTCCCCACTCTCCATCTCATGTGTTACTCCTCCCTGGTTCCCGCAAACGGGAGGTTACAAAACACTTACCAGTCCTGTTATCTACTATGGAATGGTTGGGCAAAAACCGTTCCATTTCAGCCACTGTAGTTCTTCCTAATGATCGACTCGCTCAATTGGCCAAACACCTATTGAACGGCATTCCCAACGTCCAACTCCAGATCGGTGGATTGGATGAAGCATTGCGCCGTTCGGATGCGGCGATTGCCGCTTCTGGCACAGTCACCATGGAATGCGCATGGTTCCGTGTGCCCACCGTGGTTATTTACATCACATCGTGGAGCACTTACTGGTTCGGCAAGCGTTTTATTAAGGTAAAGTATTTGGCGATGCCAAACTTGTTGGCAAATGAACTAATTTTTCCTGAGTTCATTCAGGACAATGCCACCCCCGAAAATATTGGAACAGCCATCGCACACTTTTTAGACGATCCGGAGACGCGTTCAGCCACCCAGAAACGTTTGGCGATAACTATGGACACTCTGGGAGGTTCTGGCGCTTCTGAACGAGCCGCAGACGCCATCCTGCACCTTCTAAAAACTTAGTAGTTCGTGGAAAGTTCGTGGAAATCTTGCTTTAACTTCTCAACAATGGCATATGTCGCGGCGATGAAATATCGCCGCTTCGGTCGCACAAATCTACAGATGCCAGTGTTCTCCTGTGGAGGCATGCGCTACCAACACAAATGGCAGGATGTGGAGTGGTCGGAGGTTCCGAAAGAAAATCAGGCCAACTTGGAAGCCACGATTCATCGATCTGTGGAGGTGGGAATCAATCACATCGAAACCGCTCGAGGTTACGGATCTTCGGAGATGCAACTGGGACCCGTATTGAACCAGTTTTCTAGGGAAAAACTCATCGTGCAAACGAAGATTATGCCACAATCTGAGGCACAGGATTTTCGGGATACCTTCGAAAAATCGATGAGTTATCTGCAGATCGAACATGTCGAACTGCTCTCCATCCACGGCATCAACAACCGCCAACACCTGCGAGATACTCTTAAAAAAGGAGGATGTCTCGATGAAGCTAGAAAAATTCAAAAAGAAGGGCGAGCGCGGTTTATCGGGTTTTCAACACATGCCACCACGGACATCATTCTCGAAGCTGTCGAATCCGGTGAATTCGATTATATCAATCTGCATTGGTATTTTGTGAATGACCTGAACGGGTCGGTTATTGAAGTGGCGCATAAACGGGACATGGGGGTTTTTATTATCAGTCCCAATGACAAAGGAGGTAAGCTCTACGCTCCGCCTCAAAAAATGCTCGATCTTTGCCACCCCCTCACACCGATGGCATTTAATGATCTTTATTGCCTCGCTCGACCCGAAGTTCACACGTTGAGCATCGGAGCGGCTCGGCCTTCGGATTTTGACGCCCACCTCGACGCTCTAGCGCATTATGATCAGGCCTCCGAAATCATTCAGCCGATCGTGAAGTTACTTCACGCGGAAATGCAATCGACACTGGGTGCGGATTGGTGTGAAAAATGGTTTGAAGGATTACCACATTACGTGGATGTTCCCGGCGAAATCAACATCATGGAAATTCTGCGACTCTGGACCTACGCCAAATCCTTGGACTTAGTGGATTGGGGTAAGATGCGCTATAACTTGCTTGGCCAGGGAGAGCATTGGTTTCCGGGTGAACACATGGGGAATGCTACCGATCACCACCTCGGTGCGTCTCTCGCTAAAAGCCCATTCGCTGCCCGCATCCCCGGTATATTGCAACAAGCCCATGAGATGCTTTTCGATGCTCCCAAAAAGCGCCTGAGCCAAAGCTGACTTAGGCGCTTAAGTTCGGTATCCGGAAAGAGTTCGATCCGATTAGAAACGATAGGAAATACTGCTCGTGATGATGTAATCCGCGAATGCAGCATCGCCCCCTGGTCGATTCTCGATGATCTCGATGTAGCTCCTCTGACGATTACGCTCCACCGCGACAGGCACCGAAACGTTAAAGGCGAATTTTTTGTACATCCATGAAACACCAGGTTCGATCGAAATCGCGTATCCTGGACGACGAAAACCAAGGCTTCCTCCGATCAAATCCTCAACTGGGACGCCTTCCATTCTCGCGCCGAGGCTCATGGATAAACCCTTGGAAGGCCAAATAGCGTAACTCACCCCTGCTCTGAGCAGGTAGGAATCCGGGATGGAATGGTATCGCTTTACCTGTGTCGAACTGTTGATGCTATAGGCTCCATTCAGTTCCTCAGGGCTGATCAAGTAGGACATCTGCATGTAGGCAGAGGCATTTCCATATATTTTTTGGAATCCTTGAGCATCTAAAATTACGCCCCAACCCCCGTCTCCAGGTTGGATAGATTGATCAACAAAATCCAACAAGGGCCCGTTCGCCTTGTATTTGAAATCCTTGGCTTCTGAGTCGCCGGTGGGTGCTTTGACCCCAATCCCCAACGCAAGGTTACCGTTATGATGGGTCTCTGGATCAAATATCCAGATCGAGCTCGTCAAACGAATATCTGCCAATCCTGATGCGGACATTTCGCGTCGCTCTGACTTCCCTGCTGAATCCTTGATGCCATGTTCATAAAGACTGGAGCGAACCGAGGAGACAAATGGAACCGTCAAACTGAAGCTCGTTCGCTTGGAGATTGCGTAGGTTAGAGTCGCATCCACAAAGTGGGAATCGTTTCTTACATCGGTTCCCAATGTTTGGCGTTCCGTTTCTTCCTTCGACCCTCTGAAGTGTTTGTCGGAGTAAAGCCAGCGATATCCCACTGTGGCTTGCCAACTGCCAGCGTGAAGATAGGTATCTTCTCCGTGGTTGAGAATGCATGCGCCAGAACCTCGCGAAGCGACGCACCCTTGTGCCTGCGCTTGTGGTGCAAGCATGGAAAGAACCCCAAGCGTCAATAGGGAAAAGCTGACGGTGCTAACACTTCCGTCATGATTCGTGGCATTTGTTTTTCGATGAGTCATTGTAGTGGTTTTCAATTGGTTTATACGAATAAAGCTGGAAATTGGCACCAATCCTACTTTCTTGGGGTGAATAGCCGTTGGAGAGGGGTGAACCGCAGGTATTTGATCGCAAACAGCAAAGCGTGGAGAGGCTCTGCGGTGAAATCCACTGGGATTCCTTACAGCGAAGGAATCCATTCTGCTTACTTTAACGGAGAATCCGTCAAACGTCGGAGTTTATCTTTAACTTTTTCGTTTGATTGAATTTTTAATGAATGCCGCCACGCTTCAACGGCCTCATCCTTGCGATTCAATTGCAAGTAAATGTCCCCGAGATGTTCCACCAAGGTGGAATCTGGTTCCATAGACTTCACTATGGCCAGCTTGATCTGCTTCAGGGCTTCAACATTTTTTCCTTTTCTGTGTAAAACCCAAGCAAAACTATCGAGAAAAGCTGGATTGTCAGGCGAGGATTTGAGCGCTTTTTGAATCAATTCCTGAGCCTCATCAAGGTTCTCACCTCGTTCGGCCCACATGTAACCTAAATAATTTTGGGACTCTGCATAGTCCGAGCGCAATTCCAAAGATTTCTTAAGGTTGATGACAGCATCGGCGATATTGCCCACCCTTTCGTGAGCGGCGCCAAGTTGATAATAAAACAAATGGTTAATACGAGTCCGCTCACTCGCTTTCGCAATGATTTCTGCGGATGTAAAATGGTTCAGAGCTTCGTTGGATTTCTCCATGAGGCCGAGAGCAACTCCGGAGTAAAATTCCAATGTGAAATTCAACTTAAAACGACTGCGAGCTCGCTGTAACAAATCCAATGCTTGGCCAGGTTTGTGCATGGAAATATGTAACCCAGCCAAGTCGTAGTACACCGGTTCAAAACTGGGATTGAGTTGCAAAACCTTTTCATAGTTCTCAACCGCATTTGTGTAATTCTTAGCCTCATAGGCGAGAGTTCCTAACAGATAATAGGATTGGGGATCGGTGGGAGAATCCCGCTTCAACGCTTCTAGAAGCTGAGCTGCTTCGGCTTTTTTTCCCGACCGAAGGTATAGGTTTGTGAGTCGCTCTCGAAGTGCCTTTTGATCGGGATAGGTTTTGAAAAGATCAGCATAGATGGTTTCGGCCTTTTCCACTTGGTCGCATGCCAGATATGTTTCCGCAATGCGTTGGAGCATTGTTGCATCCTTCGGTTTCAGGCGGAATGCTTTATCCGTTGCCGATAGAATGCGCGATTTAGCATCCGATTCATTCAAAGCTTTCTGTTTTTCGAACCGGGTAAATAATTCCGTCAAAGCCAACCAGTAAGCAGGATCTAAAGAGGGTTGCCGACCAGCGTCTCCCAAAACTCGAATTGCGTCGTTGGTTTTACCTGATTGGACATAAAGTTGGGTCAAGTGAATGTAGTTCGCCAAGTTTAATGGGGTTTTCTTGATCCCCACCCGACAAGCTTCCATTGCTTGGTTGGTTTTTCCGACAGAAGCATAGGCGATCGCCAGCACAGGATAGAGAGATTGGATCGAGCCAGCCTGAGCTAGATTTCCAGAAATGAAATCAATGGCACGGTCAAATTCACGTGCACGAAGGAGCCTTTTCGCAGTTTCAACAACTACGGGTTCGAACTTGGGATCAGCCTGAGCGGAAAGAAGGTATTCGTCGAGTGCCCCCTTGGGCTCGTCGCGAAGGTCAAAACTCAATCCCGCAGCATAGTGAGCGAATGCCTTGATCTGCCGCTCACTCAGCGGAGATAATTCCGAGTTGGCATTCGTCCTCGTGATGGAATGTGAAGGGGTTGGCTGGCGATGGTTATTGCGAGCACAACCACCCAGAATCGACAACCCCGCCATCAGCACAATTGCAAATGATGCACAGGATCGACTCATAAAGTGGTTGATGCCTTTATAAAACGCGCAAGGCTTTTAAAAGTCCTTGCGCTACCATCAAATCAAACCAAATCCCCTCTATCCAAGGAGACTATTTCTGCCACGTACGCTTTTTATGGCGATTCGCGCGTAATTGCTTACGACGTTTGTGTTTGTTAATTTTCGATTTTCGGCGTTTCTTTAGTGAACCCATATCAGTACTTCTTACAATCAATACACCACTTTATTCAGTGGATATTCAATAATTCCTTCTGCCCCAGCCGCTTTTAATGCCGGGATTAACTCCCGTACCACGTGCTCATCAATGATCGTCTCCACAGCGACCCAACCAGACTGACTCAGACCGGAAATGGTTGGATTACGCAATGCGGGCAAACTTTGCAACAAATTTGCCAGATTTTTTTCGGCGATGTTCATCTTCAAACCCACTTTTGCCTCCGCCTCCAACGCCCCTTTGAGCAATAAAGACATGGTTTCGATCTTCTTTTTCTTCCACGAATCCTTCCACGAATCGTGGTTTGAAATTAATCGCGGGGTGGAGGTCAACAGGGTATCTAAGATCCTGAGTTTGTTCGCCCGTAGTGACGATCCTGTCTCAGTCAATTCAACGATCGCATCCACTAATTCGTGCGCTTTGAATTCCGTCGCACCCCAAGAGAATTCCACCTCAGCTTTCACGCCATGCTTGCGAAGGTATCGCTTGGTCAGTTGAACCACTTCAGTCGCGATGCGTTTGCCCTCAAGATCCTCAACCTTCTTAACAGTAGAATTCTCAGGCACCGCCAGCACCCAACGCGCGGGTTGACGTGTTGCTTTACTGAAAAGGAATTCACCAACCTCATGGACCTTTGAATTATTCTCCATGATCCAGTCATGCCCCGTGATGCCGCAATCAAGATAACCATGCTCGACATATCGACTGATTTCCTGCGCACGGATCAAGCGGATCTCCAATTCTTCGTCATCCACGTATGGGATGTAGGAACGACTGCTCACCTGAATGTTCCAGCCCGCCTTCGCCATTTTTTCAATGGTGGCTTCTTGTAAGCTCCCTTTCGGCAGTCCAAAACGCAATTTGTTCTTATTCGTCATAACAATTTAACGATCTATCCTTCCAGACTGTATTCGTTCTGCACGCCCCAATAAATCCATTACCTGAGGATAAAGCAAACGCTCCGCAACTTGAATTCGCTCGTGCAAGGAGGCCGCCGTGTCGTCCTCAAGCACGGGCACGCACTGCTGGGCGATAATCGACCCCGTGTCCATTCCTGAGTCAACACAGTGCACCGTGCAACCTGCCACCTTGACTCCATATTCTAAAGCTTGTTTCCAGCTCTCTAATCCTGGAAAGGCGGGAAGCAATGACGGATGGATATTAACCACTCTTTGCGAAAAGGCATTTAAGAATCCGACCTTCAACATTCGCATAAATCCGGCCAGAGCCACATAATCCACTTCAGCTGCCCGCAATACCTCGATAAAACGAGCCTCTGCTGATTCATCGAGCTTGGTACGGAAGGATCCGGGATCAAGAAAAATTGCGGGGATATTGCGTTCGCGAGCCCGGTCAAGAATTCCCGCATCGCAAACATCACTGATGACAGTCACGACCTCAAACGCGGCTCCCTGTCGTTTTGAAGCGTCCGCGAGCGCCACCATGTTCGATCCTTTGCCAGAACCCAACACACCGACTCGTATACGTTTTAATGTCCCAACCATTCAGAATTTTATTATCGTCGCCAAAAATGGCAAAGCCAGCGAAGTGCTGGCGTTACCTGACCCACTCTGTGAGTTCCTCGCTCAGTTTTTTGGTTGAGCGACGTAACGCAGGTAAGGTTTTACCCGACGCACACCCTCAGGGAAAATCTGGTCTGCATCCGCATCCTTCACCGCCAGAGAAACAATGCATTCGTCTCCCGGGTTCCAATTGGCTGGTGTCGCCAATTTATGTTTGGCCGTCAATTGCAAGGAATCAATGCAGCGCAAAATTTCTGCGAAATTGCGCCCCGTTGAAGCAGGGTAAGTGAGGATCAACTTAATTTTTTTGTCCGCGCCGACGATAAACACAGACCTTACCGTCAACGTGTCATCCGCATTTGGATGAATCATGTCATAAAGCGAAGCGACGATGCGATCGGGGTCGCCGATGATCGGAAAATTCATCGTGGAGTTTTGAGTTTCATCAATGTCCTTGATCCACCCATGGTGCGATTCCACCGAGTCCACGCTGACTGCCAGCACTTTCACATTGCGATTATCAAACTCGTATTTGAGCTTGGCGACAGTTCCCAACTCCGTGGTGCATACCGGAGTATAATCCTTGGGATGAGAGAACAGCACTCCCCAGTCGGCTCCGAGCCAATCATGAAAATTAATGGTTCCGGCCGTGGTCGGCACAGTAAAATTTGGGGCTTCATCGCCAAGTCGCAACGCCATAATGCAAAGATTACAAGATTAAAAACAAACTTTAACCACCCCTTTTTATTAAAGTGACGGTTCCCAAATATACCCAACCAAGATTCCCTCGACAAGTTGGAAAGCAGTTGCAAAAACTTACGAAATATTTAACCTGTCGATTGCTAATCGCCAATCATCAATTTTTGTTTTTAATAAAAGATCGGGATCGTCACCTTTTCAAGATTTCATATCCTCGTGCCAGAAACGGTGTAATGAATCTTTGATATCTTGTGAACATTTAACCCGTTGCACCTGCCTATGATTCAACTGGAATAGTTTATAGGTTCAATAGACCTGTCGGGCATCTTGAAAAAAGCCTGTAAACCGATGAATAAATCTAGGTCATAGCGGATGGATTTAGTGGTTGCACGCATGAGACCCGAGTTTATATTCAGCAGGTGAAGTTTACTTGGAACGCAGTCCGTTTGTTGATCGTCGGCTTGATCGTTGGCAGCACCTGTGGATGTGGTGGATTTAGCGGATCGCATAGCATTTCGCCAGTTTCATTATTTTTATCCGGAGTAGGCAGCACCGCTCCATCACAACAAGAATCTTATCAAGTTTCAGACAAATCTGGTAGTTCTCTCTTGAAGGACGTTTCACATTAATTCCTAACGCGTTTTTCTCGCGCGTTCGTAGTGGAAATTGCACGCCCTACCCTTCCGCATAAGGTTACCAAATATCTCCTCCCCTTGACGTGTAGCGAGGCTCTTGGAATGGTTCATCAAAAGGGTTGGTTTGCAATAAAGGATAAAAGGAGATATTCTTCACAACGCTGGGAAACAGCAATCAACTTTGGAATATCTGGGGTTGATCAAGGAATCTAATTTTTGAATCTGTGGAACAATTTTATCGCAATGATTACCGCCGAACGGAGGTGATCGTGCGCATCATGATAACAATGCTTAAAGGTAAAGAAATCTGTGTATGCCGATTACGGGCAGGTTGCGAAATTTTTAGCACCATGACTTTACACCCTAGTCAACGGGTCGCTGCTCGATGCTTGTTTGCAGTCGCGGTTTAATTGGTGCCACCATTCATCCAAAGCGGTAAATCTGCCGCTTTCCTCTCATCAAGCTTAAGTATTAAGAAAGTTCATGCTGACCATTTCAGGAGTTTCTAAATCATTCGGGGGTCGAACCTTGTTCGCCGAAGCCAATGTACAAGTAAATCGCGAGGATCGTATCGGGCTTGTGGGACCTAACGGGGCTGGAAAATCTACTTTTTTCAATCTGGTTCTTAAGAACGATGAACCCGATGAGGGAACTATTCATTTCCAACGCGGCTCCACAGTTGGCTATCTTCCACAAGAGAGTTCGCCTGTGGGTGACGAAACTGTGATTGAACTTGCCACAGCAATTTCGGGTGAGTTTATCGCAGCCCGAAAAAAAATGCGTGAGGCAACGGAAGAGTGGGAACAGGACGAAGCGAAACACGAATATGATGCCCTTGGTGGCTATTCCTTCGAGGCGAAAGCAAAACAAATCTTGGCGGGACTTGGGTTCCGTGAGAAGGATTTCAACCGACCCGCGAAGGAGTTGAGCGGTGGTTGGGTGATGCGAGCCCACCTCGGTCGATTGTTGGTTCAAGAGCCAGATTTATTGATGTTGGATGAACCAACCAACCATCTTGACCTCGAGACCCTGCTTTGGTTTCAGGATTACCTCCAATACTATCCAGGAGCCATCCTGATGATTTCACATGATCGCGAGTTTTTAAACCAACTCGTCGGCTCAATCATCGAAATCAGGCAACAAAAACTTTTCCGTTTTCGGGGCAATTACGAAGATTACCTGACGCAACGAGCGGCATTGGAAGTGCAATTGTTGGCAGCCTATAACAACCAGCAGAAAGAAATTGCACACCTGATGGAATTCGTAGTTCGGTTCCGTGCAAAAGCTAGCAAAGCGGCTCAAGCACAGAGCAAACTGAAGCAAGTCGAACGGATGGACAAAATCGAGGCTCCCATCGCAGAGGCTAAGACCCTGGGGTTCACCTTTCCGCAACCTCAACGCAGTGGGCAAAAAGTAATCTCGCTGGAAAACATCCACCAAGCTTATGGCTCCAATGTTGTCTATGCTGGGATGGAATTCGAAGCTGAACGTGGAGAACGAACGGTGTTAGTTGGGCCGAACGGTTCTGGTAAATCGACTCTGCTTAAAATTTTGGCTGGGGTGCTGATTCCACAACATGGAACACGCACTTTAGGGCACAACGCCAAGGAAGGCTACTTCGCACAATATCGCGGAGACACGCTCGACATGAAGCGGACGGTGCTCGAAGAAGGCATGGACACCCCACAAAGGGTTACAGAGCAATACATCCGCACGGTTCTCGGATCCTTTTTATTCAGAGGCGACGACGTGTTTAAGAAAGTAAGTGTGCTGAGTGGTGGAGAAAAAAGTCGACTCGCATTGGTGAAGTTGCTTCTCAACCCACCCAATCTATTGCTAATGGATGAACCCACGACCCACTTGGATATGGCAAGCATCGACGCGCTTGTCGAAGCACTTACCCAATACCAAGGCACCATCATCTTCATCAGCCATGATGTGTATTTCATCAGGGCTCTCGGAAATAACGTGGTGCATGTTAACGCAGGTCGTCTGACACGCTATGCCGGTGATTATCAGTATTATTTGGATAAAACGAAGGCGACCTCGGCGAGAGCCGCGTTAACGGCAGGTCAACCTACTGCAGTTGTGCCTACCAAGCCTGCACCTGAGAAAAAACCCGCGAAATCCAAGGAGGAGAAACGCGCGGAAGTAGGAGATCGTCAGGCGCGTTCCAAAGAACTTTGGACCTGGCAGCAGAATGTTAAAAAGCTCGAAAAGGATATAGCGGAGCTAGAAATCAAACAGGAGGAACTTACCATGGAAATGGAGAAACCTGAGACTTACTCCAAAGCCGGTGCAGCACTCCATCTCAACCGAGAACTCTCCACAACGGTGGACGAACTCGCTCAAAAAACAGCAGAATGGGAACAAGCCTCTGCCAAATTGAATGGGTTGGAAGTATCGTGAGGTTCATCCTATCTCAAAAAAAGAACATCCACTGTTGGGATTATTTGGAAGACTTGATAGCCCGGTGATTTTCGAATTAAAATAATCTTTAACCGCTTTTATGAAATATTCGTATTCCCAATTAGCAAAGATGATCGATCATTCCCTGTTGCAACCCAGCCTGAGCGACAAGGAATTGGAGGATGGATGCCAATTGGCATTACGATACGACGTTGCTTCGGTTTGCATCAAACCTTATGCGGTAAAGCAGGCTGTAGAATTGCTCCGAGAATCCGGAGTGTTGGTCGGTTGCGTGATTGGTTTTCCACACGGGAATAGCACCACATCCTCTAAACGATACGAAACCGAAGTTGCCTGTAATGATGGAGCGGTGGAAATCGACATGGTGATCAACGTCGGTAAAGCCATGAGCGGCGACTGGAATTATGTGGAACAGGATATCAAGGCTGTCTGCGATACGGCCCACGCCCACGGAGCGAAGGTGAAGGTCATTCTTGAGAACGATTACTTAACATCTGGCGGAGCTGGACTCAGCAGCGATGAATTAAAAGTTCGTCTTTGCCAGATTAGCGAGTTGGCCGGAACAGATTGGGTTAAGACCTCCACGGGTTACGGTTTTGTCAAAGGTTCCGACGGCAAATATGGTTATTTGGGAGCCACCGCACACGACCTCCGGTTGATGCGAGCAGCGTGCTCGAACAAGGTTCAGATCAAAGCAGCAGGAGGGGTGAGAGATTTGGACGGACTGATTCTGGTGCGTGACTTGGGAGCTAGCCGGTGCGGAGCCTCCGCTACCGCGTCCATGTTGGATGAATACTTGCGTCGAGAGGCCGCAGAAAAATCAGGTTCTCCCGAACTCACGCAAATTGGGGAACTGGGTTCAGGCACCTATTGACGGGCTAGTTTCGAACCTCCCCTCTCGGTCACTTAATTAAAGCGGTAGTGACCCTTTTTGAATTAGAATTCGAATGTGACATCACCAAGCCGGTTGGCGATTTCAAGCAATACCCTCTCCTCATCCTGCTGGTTTCTTGCGACAAACGTCACACTAAAACGCAAGTAAGCTCCTGCGTCATCCCAAGGTACCGTTGAAATCAACTTCTCAGTGATTAACCATTGAGATATATCTTCGCCAGAATGAAAGGGAACGCGTGAATTGTCCTTTTTTACGGCAGCTTTTGGAGCCTTAACATAAAGGAAGAAAGATCCATTGGGTTTACTGGCTGCAAAACCAGATTTTCTAAGCAGTCGGACTAGAGAGTCCATTCGGCGCGAATACTTTGCCGCGATCTGCTCTGTGATTTCTGGATGATCAAAACAATAAGCAGCGGCGTGTTGAATCGCTAGGAACTGCCCCGAGTCTGTGTTGTCCTTTACATCCCCATAGGCTTTGACGAGTAACGGGTTTCCGACCACGAACCCGCACCGCCAACCTGTCATGTTAAAAGTTTTACTCGTTGAATGCAGTTCGATTCCCACGTCCTTCGCGCCGGGTATGGAGAGAAAACTCAGGGGTCTGCCATTGAATACCAATGCTGCGTAAGCCGCATCATGGATCACAACGATGTTGTGTTTTTTGGCAAAAGCAACCACTTCAATAAAAAACTCAACTGTCGCGCTCGCCCCCGTAGGATTATTGGGGTAATTCAAGACGAGCACCTTGGCTTTATTTAACACCTCGACCGGAATGGAGGTAAGATCAGGGAGAAAATGATTCGCCTCAACTAACGGCAAATTATACACGAGTCCTCCGTAATACTTCGCGTGCGTGCCAAATACGGGATAACCCGGAGTCGTCATCAGCACGTAATCACCAGGATTGATCAAAACTGCGGGAAGAATCGAGAGAGCGGCCTTGGAGCCAATGGAATGCATCACCTCTGTCTCTGGATCGATGCCAGGAACTGAGCAAACTCGTTCCATATACCTTGCCGCTGCCTGCTTCAGAAGTGCATCGCCATTGTCGGCATAGCCTCGGTTTTCTGATTTCAGAGCCTCACAATGCAACTCGGCCACGACTTGAGGAAAAGCCATTTCATCCGGTTCCCCCACTCCCATATCAATAATTTCAGCCTCCGGATGTGCCGCGAGCGCGGCGCGTTTCGCGCGCTTGATTTTTTCAAACTTATAGATGGCAGTGGATTTGCCGTATTGATTGCCACCAATGCGATCCGCGAAAAGATTCTGAATGTAAGTATCAGCCATAAAACAGGAATCACAACCCTAACAAAACCTGATTCCGCAGGCAAGGAATTGATGGATGGGTATTTATTACACACCCTGAATCATCTACCACAACAGGTGCCGCTTCAACAAACTGACTACACTCTATATTGTGGCGTTGCTTCCTTGTTTGAGTTGAAATAAAAGTTGTATTTTTTGCGGTTTTTAGTCATATTTCTTCTTTGAATTACGACGATGTTTTGCCTAACCGCAGAACTACCCTTTGCACAGTAATGAGCGATTTTATTCCAAGCAATCCCGGCAGTGTGGACGACGTTTATGACTCCTCTAAAATCGACAAATTGGAGGGATTGGAAGCGGTGCGAAAACGACCGGGAATGTATATCGGCGATCCAGATGAACGTGGGTTGCACCATTGTGTTTTTGAAGTCCTCGACAACTCGATTGATGAACATCTCGCAGGTCACTGTAATCACATTCATGTGTCGATTAATGTGGATGGATCCGTTTCCATTAAAGACGACGGGCGAGGAATTCCGGTGGACATGCATCCAAAATTTAAGATGCCTGCAGTCGAGTTGGTGTTAACCAATCTTCACGCAGGGGGTAAATTTGGACAAGGTGCCTACAAGTATTCAGGGGGTCTTCATGGCGTTGGTGCTAAATGCGTTAATGCGCTCTCAGATTGGTTCAAGGTAGAGGTTTATCGCGACGGCAAAGTGTATTTCATGGAATTTGAGCGGGGCAAAACCATGCGTCCGCTTGAAGTCATCGGAAAATCAAATAGCACCGGTACGCTTATCACGTTTAAGCCGGATGCGACGATCTTTACCATCACGATCGAATTTAAATTTGAACTACTCGCCAACCGCCTGCGTGAGTTGGCATTTTTGAATCCAGGGGTGGAGATCACCCTGACGGATGAGAGGTTGGATAATAAATCTGAAAAGTTTTTGTATAAGGATGGGATCGAGGAATTTGTGCGACAACTGGGTCGTAACAAACAAGTCATCCATGCGAAGGCGATTATCGTCAATGGCAAGCGCCAGACGAAGGTCGAAGGAAAGGATGAGGATGTGTATGTCGACTGTGTTCTACAGTATAATGACAGCTACACGGACCAGATGCTTTTCTTCGCAAATTCGATTCCAAATCCTGATGGCGGAACGCACAGCACCGGATTCCGAACCGCGTTGACCCGTGTCATCAATCAATACGCGAAGGCAAACAATCTGATCAAGGAAAAGGATCCGAGCCTTTCCGGTGATGATGTTCGGGAGGGATTAGTTTGCGTCCTCAGCGTTAAACTTCCGCACCCGCGATTTGAATCCCAGACCAAGGTGAAACTCGTCAACACCGAGGTCGATGGGATTGTTGCTTCGATTATTTACGATGGCATGATGACATTTTTTGATGCCAATCCTGCTGTGGCCAAAAAGGTCGTCGAAAAAGGTCTCACCGCCGCGAGAGCGAGAGAGGCAGCCCGCAAGGCTCGTGAAACGGTCCGGAAAAGTGCCCTGACCGGCGGAGGCTTGCCTGGTAAATTGGCTGATTGCTCCGATCGCGATCCCGCCAATACGGAGCTTTACATTGTCGAGGGTGATTCCGCCGGTGGGTCCGCCAAGCAAGGGCGAGATCGCAAATTCCAAGCAATTCTTCCCCTGCGAGGCAAACTGATCAATGTGGAAAAAGCTCGCTTGGATAAAGTCCTCCAAAACACTGAAATCCGAACCATGATCACTGCCATTGGAACAGGCATTGGCGACGGAGAGGCTGAGGGGTCGTTTAACCTCGAAAAGCTCCGCTATCATAAAATCATTATCATGACGGATGCCGATGTGGATGGGTCTCACATTCGGACTTTGTTACTCACCTTTTTCTACCGGCAGATGACTGAGTTGGTGCGGAAAGGATTCGTCTATATCGCACAGCCACCGCTCTATCAAGTGACTCGGAAAAAGCGGGTGGAATATATTGATGATGACGCCCAGTTGAATAAAATCCTGATCCAGTTGGGCAGCGAGGACATCCGCCTGCGCAACTTGGCAGACGGCAAAGAAATGACAGAAAAGCAACTCGCCGAAATTATTGAGTTGCTCGTGCAACTGGACAAATACGCCCAAGCACTACGCCGACATGGCGGTGATTTTGGGAACTATATCGATGCTCGCGATCCCAAAACCCACGCCCTGCCCCGTCATTTGGTCAAGGTGAGAGATGGGAATACAGAAACAGTGTATTATTTCCACACAGAGGAAGAGTTAGCCAATTTTGGAACTGAAAATCCTGATCTTAGACTTTTCGGCGATGAACTATTGGAAGGAACGCCAGGGGAAAAAGTGGAAAAGCCGAAAGGGAATATTCGGCGAGCTAAACATTACGAACTTCACGAAAGTAAACCGGTGGCAGAGTTGCTCCACAAAATGGAGAAAAAGGGGTTCAACATGGAACACTACTCTGCTCAGGACAAACCGTTATTCGAAGTATTGGAAGGAGAAGGCGATAAACAGCAAACCAAACCTCTCTTCTCAATTTCAGACATACTTACAATCGTTAAAGCAGCAGGCAAAAAAGGTCTGCAAATCAAACGGTTCAAAGGTCTGGGAGAAATGAACGCCAAAGAATTATTCGAGACGACGATGAATCCGGCTAAAAGAAAGTTATTACGGATTGATATGACTGATCCTGTCGAGGCGGAAGCAATGTTCACACGGTTGATGGGAGATGAAGTCGAACCTCGTCGCCAGTTTATCGAGGATAACGCGCTAAACGTGAGGAATCTCGATATTTAACAAACAGTCACTGAAATGTGTCATCGTCCATTCAAGAGAGCCCTAATCGTCCGTCGCTAACTCAATTGCCCCATGTCCGAAGATAACCCAAACAGTAACGCTGCTGCAGGCACTCCGTTATTTGCCGCCAGTGAAAAGGTCGAAAAGATCAATGTCGCCGATGAGATCAAGAATTCATTTCTTGATTACTCGATGTCCGTCATTATTTCCCGTGCATTACCCGATGTGAGGGATGGGCTGAAACCTTCCCAGCGGCGCATTTTGGTGGCCATGTATGACCTTTCGTTATTCCCCAACAGGCAACACCGTAAGTGCGCCAAGATTTGCGGTGACACGAGTGGAAATTACCATCCCCATGGCGAAGCGGTTATTTATCCCACCCTTGTTCATATGGCTCAGCCTTGGGCCATGCGTGAACGATTGATCGATGGACAGGGCAATTTCGGTTCGGTTGAAGGAGATCCACCCGCAGCCATGCGTTATACTGAGGCTCGGATGACGCACCTCGGGGCGGCTTTGCTGACAGACATGGACAAGGACACCGTGGATTACGTTTCCAACTACGACGAAACACGCGAAGAACCTGTTGTCTTTCCGGCTGCGTTTCCCAATTTATTGGTTAACGGTGGCACGGGCATTGCCGTAGGTATGGCCACCAATATGGCACCCCACAACCTAGGGGAAGTCATCGATGGGATCTGCGCCCAAATCGACAATCCGGAGATCACAGTTCAAGGGTTGATGAAGTATGTCAAAGGCCCAGACTTTCCAACAGGCGGGATTATTTGCGGCAAAGATCCGATTCGCCAGTATATGGAAACTGGACGAGGTAGCGTTCGAGTTCGCGGCAAGGTCGGGGTGGAACAACTCAAAGGCAGCCGAGAACAAATCGTCATTACAGAGATTCCTTACAATGTAAACCGCGCCACACTCGTTTCACGCATTGCTGAGCTCGTTAATGAAAAAATCATTAATGACATTACCGCCATTCGCGATGAATCCGATGAGAATACCCGTGTGGTAGTCGAGTTGAAGAGAGATGCTGTCCCCAAGGTGGTGATCAACAACCTGTTCAAGTACACTTCGCTCGAAACTAGTTTTTCTGTTAACTCATTGGCCATTGACCATGGGCGTCCTAAAATCCTAAACCTCAAGGAGATGATCAGTTGCTATATTGATCATCGTCGAGAGGTGGTTTTGCGTCGTACTCGGTATGAATTGCGCAAGGCTGAAGAGCGTGCAGAAATCTTGGAAGGTTACCTGATCGCGTTGGCAAATCTTGATGATTTTATTCGAATCATCCGGACCTCTCAAAATCGCGAAGAAGCTCGCGTCAAATTGATGGCCTATGAGTTTACTCGCAGCAATGTCGAAAAACTCGGCGTCCTCATCCGTAACCCTGCACGACTGACAACAGGGCGGTATCTTTTCAGCGAAGTCCAAGCGAATGCAATTCTCGAACTCCGTCTTTACCAACTCACGGGGTTGGAACGCGAGAAGGTTAAAGGGGAATACAACGAGCTCATCAAGCGCATCCAGGACTTACTGGATATCCTAGATCGAGAATCGCGCGTGATGTCGATTATTAAGGCTGAACTCAATGAAATTCGGACCAAATACGCCAATAATCGACTCACGGATATTGTCCCCGATGAAGGCGAGATCAATATTGAAGACCTGATCGCCAACGAAGGCGTTATCATCACGATCACACACAACAGCCTGATCAAACGCACCAATGTGAGTTCGTATCGCTCCCAACGGCGCGGTGGAAAAGGTGTGATTGGAATGACAACGCGCGAAGCTCCGGTTGAAGGAGAAACGGGTGATTTTATTGAACACCTTTTTACGGCGAGTACCCACGACTACCTCATGTTCTTCACCAATAAAGGACGTGTTTATGTCGAGCGAGTGCACGAAATTCCGGATATGGGTCGAAGTTCCAAAGGTCGAAGCATCGCCAATCTTTTGGAGATGCAGTCTGGTGAAACTATCGCTGCTTTGATCCGAGTGCTCTCAAAATACGGCCCGAAAAAAGAGGATATCACATGGGAACAACCCAACTTCCTGTTTTTTTGCACTCAGCAGGGCACCGTCAAGAAAACGCCCCTCGGTGATTTCAGCAATATGCGAAAAGGCGGCATTATCGCCATCGGTATTGACGAAGGGGATGAATTGATGGGGGTAAAATTGACGGGCGGTATGGATGAGGTTGTGCTCATCACCAAAGAAGGCATGAGCATTCGCTTTAATGAAGAGGATGTGCGATCCATGGGGCGACCTGCCGCAGGTGTGAGAGGAATTAGACTTGAAAAAAGCGATCTGGTTGTCGCAATGGCAGTGGTTGTTCCTGACGCGACTCTCCTCGTAACCGGAGATCAAGGCATCGGCAAACGCACTGATTTCGGCGAATACAGACAGCAATCTCGTGGCGGCAAAGGAATCATCACGATGAAAACCACCGACAAAACAGGGGATGTCGTGGGAGCTCTTACTGTAGCAGACACGGATGAAATCATGTTGATCAGCGTGAAGGGACAAATGGTTCGCATCGCCGTTAAAGGAATTCGAGAGGCGGGTCGCAACACGATGGGTGTTAAACTCATCAACCTCTCCACGGGTGATAAACTTCAAGCCATCGCTCCTGTAATCGCTGAGAATCAGGGCACCGAAGGAGAAGAGACTCAGACCTCAATTGACCTAGAATAATCACAGAAGTCCCACGCACACGGAAGGAATGTGAGCCTTATGTTTATCTCTTCTGGATAAAAAAAGTCCGCCAGTGTTTCTCTGGCGGACTTAAGATTTTGATTGTTTGCTACTCCGAAGTTTGGCTCCGGCCGAACATGTGCGAGGAATGTCCGTAAAAAGATTCCGCCGCCTCCATAATCGTTTCGGATAACGTCGGGTGTGCATGAACGATAGAGGCGAGATCTTTTACACAAGCTCCCATTTCCACGGCAACCACGGCCTCCCCAACAAGTTCCCCCGCTCCATGACCCACCATACCGACTCCGAGCACCCGTTCGGTTTCCGGGTCAATGATCAGCTTGGTTAGTCCGTCGGTGCGATCGAGAGTTAGGGCCCGACCCGATGCTCCCCATGGGAATTTGGAAACTTTAATCGCGATATTTTTGGCTTTAGCTTCCATTTCAGTCAGACCAACCCAAGCAACTTCTGGATCAGTGAACACAACGGCTGGGATGAGGATTTTCTCAGGAATCGGTCGGTTGCCTAATATCGATTCAACAGCGATTCTGGCTTCTTTGGAAGCTTTGTGTGCCAACATGATACCGCCGGCGACATCCCCGATGGCATAAATGTTTGCGTCGGCTGTTTGTTGGCATTCGTCAACTTTTACGAAGCCTCGGTCATCCCGTAAAACTTGAGTGTTTTCTAAACCAATATCAGTGGAATTCGGGAAACGACCAATGGAAACGAGTACCCGATCATAATATTCTTCGAGCTTCTGACCGTTATATTCGATCAGAACCTTTATCTGCTTCCCGCAGGTGGCCATCTTAAGAACTTTTGCCTTAAGTCTGGTTTCACGGAAGGCTTTCTCGGCGTATTTAGCGACCGGGCGAACGAGGTCAGGATCCGCACCCGCAAGAATGTTGTCCATCGCCTCGACGAGAACCACTTTGCTCCCGAGCGAAGCATAAACAGTTCCAAGTTCCATGCCGATATATCCCCCGCCAATGACGAGGAGATTTTCGGGAATATCCTCTAAATTCAGGGCTTCGGTGGATGTCATGACCCTTGGGTTCCCCAAGTCATAATCACGATGCATTGCCGGTTTTGACCCGACAGCTATAATCGCCTTTTCGAACTGAACAAACTGTTGACCCGCTTCTGTTTCTACGCGCAGGGTCTGGCTGTCATCAAAATACCCACGGCCATGGAGCACTTGCACTCCCCGCACTTTAGCGAGGCTGGCCACACCCATATTTAACTTGGCGATGATGGAATCTTTCCATGCCCGGAGCTTATCAACATCAATTTTAGGGCGATCGAAAGTAATTCCCCAATGAGCGGATTCGCGCGCCTCATTCACCAGTTTACTGACATGTAACAATGCTTTGGAAGGAATACACCCCCGGTTCAGGCAGACTCCTCCGAGTTTTTTATCCTGTTCCACTAACAGAACTTTTTTGCCGTGGGAGGCGGCGTAAAAAGCTGCCGCATAACCACCCGGGCCACCGCCGAGCACCACTACTTCCGTCTTAATTGGGTCCATTTCTTAATATCCTTAAATTTTGACGTCCTCTTCATTGAAGTTTTCGAATTGATGAACCAATTCGACTGAAAAGCGGGCCGCCTCTCCGCCATCGATGATGCGATGGTCATACGAAATTGAAATAGGAAGCATATTGCGAGCGGTGATGGATTTATCCTTTTGCACCACGGCTTTGAGGGCAGTTTTTCCCAGACCTAGGATGGCCACTTCGGGCTTATTCACAATGGGAGTGAAATGTCCGCCTCCAATGGCACCTTGGTTGGAGATGGTGAACGAACCCCCTTTCATTTCATCTAGGGATATTTTCCGGTCTCGCGCCTTTTCGGCGAGCTCGTTCAACTCCTTGGACAAATCAAATAATCCTTTCAAATCGACATTGCGTAATACGGGAACCAACAAACCCTGGTCTGTATCTACGGCCATTCCGATATGCACGTAATCTTTAAACACAATTTCCTGGGTGGCTTCATCGATGCTCGCATTAAAAATAGGAAACTTTTTCAATGTCCTAGCGACGGCTTTCAATAACAGGGTTGTCACCGTGATCCGGGATCCCTTGGCCTCGAAAGCCGGCAGCCATTTTTTCCTGATCTCGAGCAATTGGGTGATGTCGGCTTCGTCGAACTGGGTGACGTGCGGAATTGATACCGCATTCTCCACCATTCGGCGGGCGATGGTTTGACGGATGGGAGGCAGTGCTTTTCTCGTTACAGATCCCCATTTAGAGAAATCAATCGATTCCAAAACTACTTTGGGAGAGGGAGCTGACACGGGTAATGCTGTCTTTTTCTGAGCTGCAGCATTTTTGAGGCGATCGATAAACCGACGCAAATCC